>DASXPZ010000910.1:0-2602 GCA_036493275.1 Pirellulales bacterium | reverse complement strand
CGCATCCTCTTCCGCTGCTGGCAAACTCGACAACCCTACGACGAGGAACGCTACCTCAAACAGCTCCTACAAAAACAATCGCCCCTCATCGCCTACCTGAAAACCAACCCCAACCCTTGACGAAAGGGCTCAGATGTCTACTTCAGGTTCTCGATAACAGACAATCTCAAGCGGCGCGCCTTCGATACAGATCGCCGCTCGATAGCCGGGCGCCGCGGGCAGATCATGCACGGCCCACAGGTCGTCTGGCAACGAGGCCACGCGGAGCGTGCGCCAGGGTTCGCCGGCCGGTTGGCCGCTCGAGACGTCAAAGTCGGAAAGCGGTGTCGCGAGCCCTGTCCCTACGGCCTTGATCACCGCTTCCTTGCGCGTCCAGAACCGAAAGAAGCAATCGCTCACCTCCTCGGCGGCGGCCAATAGCTCGGCCTCTTCGACGGTGAAAAACCTCCGGGCGATTCCCAGCGCGTTGGGCATGTTGCGCACTGCTTCGATATCAACACCCAGTCGCGGACCAAGCGTGAAGGCCAAGAGCGCCAGATCTCGCGAGTGAGACATATTGAACGAAATCGCCCGCGCGGCGGTCGGCTGCTCGATCCGCGGCTTGCCTTGCAGACCATAGTCGAAGCACAAATCGGCCGGATCGACCGCGGCGTAGCGCCCCAGCAATCTACGTAGCGCCGCGCGGGCGGCCACATAGCGGTAGCGATGCTTATTGAACTTGAATCTCGCAGCCCGGGCGCGTTCGTCGTCCGACAAGCTGCGGCCGAGCGCCTCGTCGGGGGGGGTGTCGTCCGGGGCTCCCTCGGGGGGCGCAATCCGGACGCGCCACACCTGCGCGATTCCGCTTTGCAGCGAGTCGGTCTCGGTCGAAAGTAGATAAGGGTCGGCGTCTGCCATCGATTCGCTGGTATTTTTCGTTCGGGCGCTTGGCCGCCGGTCGGTGTTCGACTCAACGCGATCGGCATAGCTTACCTGATTGCTACAAGCCGCGTGACAGCAGGCGGCGTAGATTCGTCACCGCCGTTACAGTTTCGCGCGATGCGCATTCAAGCTGCTGCGAGTGGCTGTTGGCTGCCGCCGCCAGGGACCGATGAGAGAATAGGCGGACACCGATGGTCGTTCGCGCCGTAGGAAGGATCCTGCGGTTGTCTCCGACGCCAGGAGGGCGAACGTATGCTCAGGCGCCAGGCCTGGTGGATCGTCTTGTTGCTGCTGGTTGTTGGCTGCAAGCGCCCAATCAAGGTGATTTCCGATAGCCGCATTACGGCGTTCATGCCCAACGCGCACAGCAACGGGCCCGTTCGACCAATGACCGTGGCCGGCGGCGATCCCGGCCAGCGCAAAATTGCGCTGATCGACGTCGACGGATTGCTGGTCAACCAGGTAATGACCGGCGTATCGAGCGACGGCGAAAATCCCATCGCGCTGTTTCGCGAAAAGCTCGACCTGATCGCTGGTAGTCCTTGCTACGCAGCCGTGGTCATTCGCATCAACAGCCCGGGCGGCGGCGTCACCGCTTCGGACGTCATGTGGCACGATCTGCGGGAGTTCAAGGCTCGCAAGCAGATTCCGGTCGTGGCCTGCTTGATGGACGTGGGCGCCGGCGGCGCCTATTACGTGGCGACCGGCGCCGACCACGTAGTGGCCCATCCGACCACGGTGACCGGCGGCATTGGCGTGATCTTGAATCTCTACAACCTCGTCGACCTGATGAACCAGTTCAATGTCGTGCCAGCGGCAATCAAGGCAGGCGTGAACATCGATCTGGGGACGCCGGTCGTCGATCAAACGCCGGAGGGGCAGGAGATCTTGCAGCGGATGGCGAACGAGTTCCACGATCGCTTCCGCAAGGTGGTGCTCGCGGCCCGCCCGCAAATGGCGGGGGCGCCGGCCGAGGTGTTCGACGGCCGCGTCTTTACTGCGTATCAAGCGCTCCATTTGAAGATGATCGATTCGATCGGGTATCTCGACGACGCCGTAAACGTGGCGGCCGAAATGGGGGGCGCCCCCGGAGCCCAGCTCGTCGCCTTCCACCGCGTCCATGATAAGGCCTATACGCCCTACGACGTGACCCCCAATGTCCCGCTGCAAAGCACCATGCTGCCCCTCTCGATTCCCGGTTTCGAGCGCGCGAAGCTCCCCACGTTTCTGTACCTCTGGCAGCCTGACCCGACCATCGAACGCCTGACCGGCAAATAGCAGCTAAAGCGGCCAGTTCGTTCACTTGGCGCCACGCGCGGGATTGGCTGCGTCCCCATCTAGAGGATGGGGGCCCTGGTCGATCGCGTCTCAAACTGGTTGTTCTCGCGCCACGGATCTCGCCCTGAATTGCGCTACGAGATCTTTCCAGATTTCATCTCGCCGATTTCAATTCGTCGCGAGCCAGCGCAACGATCCAATCGCGGCCGCTTATCTCCGTCGGTTAGTTCAGACCTTCTTTCGCGGTAGTACGGGCGCAGAAGTGGTTCTGCGTCGTTTGCACAAAATCGGGATTAATGCAATGTTAGGAATTGGCCGCGACCTGAGCGTTGTGACACCCCGTAGAATGAAGGGAGAGAATCGAGCTAGCGATTTCTGGATCTCCGAAAAACGGCCCAAAATA
>DASXPZ010000909.1:0-2840 GCA_036493275.1 Pirellulales bacterium | reverse complement strand
GGCGAAACGCGGGTCGCGAAAGACTGGCAGGAACTGCAAGGCCGAGCCTTCGAGCTGGCGAGCGGATCGAGTGGACGAGAGCCATTCGAGCTGGATCGAGAGCCGATGGCGCTCCGCGAGCGCTACGGCATGAATCCGCTGGGCCAGAACCTGCTGTTGGCGCGACGGCTTGTCGAGTCGGGCGTGGGATTCGTCACGGTCAACGGCTGGACAGGTCCCGCGCCCGGCGAAACGGGCGGCGGACCGCCCAGTTCCAGTTGGGACATGCACGGCGGCGAAATGGGAATGGGCAATGCATTCGGCACCGGTTCCTACGGCATGGGCTGGTGCTTGCCGCGACTGGACGAAGCACTCTCGGCATTGATGGTCGATCTCGACGCGCGCGGCTTGCTTGAGCGGACTCTGGTGGTATGCGTCGGAGAATTTGGCCGCACTCCGCGCATCAACGCGCAAGGCGCCAACCCGGGGCGGCAACACTGGCCGGCCTGCTATTCGGCCATTCTTGCCGGCGGTGGAATTCGCGGTGGAGCGGTCTACGGCCAGTCCGACAAGATCGGCGCTTCGGTCAAGGACAAGCCGGTGCGCCCCCAAGACCTCGGCGCCACGATCTACCATTCGTTGGGCGTCCCACTCGATCTTCAAGTGGGCAAAGATGGTTTCACCCGCGCGATTAGCTCAGGCCAGCCACTTTTGAGTTTGTTTGGCTAGCCTGATTGAAAAACCGGTTGTGGGTCTCGACATTTTCGAGGATTCGTGAGACATCCGAATCCTGGCTAGCGGTCCACTTCGGCCGGCAGCCGGCCGGCGCGAATGGCCTCTGCAAAGGCGCGATAATCGGCGTCATTTTGATCGGCATAGGGTTCCGAGAAATCGGCAATCGCGTTGTCGAACCGTGGGCTGGTTCCCAGATAACCGCTGATTTGCTTGGGGTCGCCCGAGCGAGCGTGAGCCCGTGCCAACACCCAACCGCAAGATCGGGCGTAATCGATCATCATCTTCGGATCATAAACTTCAACCACCGGCTTGATCTTTACGTCGCGCAGCTGGCGCACGTAAAAGTCCCGGCCGGATTCGCCACGAGTCCAGCCGAGGAACAGATCGCTGGCGGCCTGCATCAGGCGTTGTCCGACCACCACACGTTGGCCGCAATTGCTGTAGACGGATTTACCGGCGTAGGATTCCAGCACCGACGGACGCGCTTCCTTGACTTGCAGAAAGAGTGGTTCATGGGGCCCGGACATCAGGAGCAAAATGCCACAGCGTGTTCCCACGCTGCCGACGCCGACAACCTTGATGGCGTGATCGACGACCGTAAAGCGATCCAGGAGCACCCGCCGCTCATCAGGGAGCGATTGGCGGTACAAGTGAAACGCGGCCCGCAAATGCTCGATGAACTCCAAGGATTCGTCGTGCTGCGGGTGATAGACCAAAGGAGGATTGTCGTGGATCAGCGGATTGCCGCCGTTTTGTTCCAATAGCTTGGGATTAACGTGCTCAGCCGAACTATGCGCGGCGGCACGAATCTGCTGGTGGACAGGCACGTCGAAAGCCCTGGGCGTGCATTCGGCCATCAATTGCTTGACGTCGACGCGCTCGTACCACACGTCGATCGCCGGCATCGTAGCGAAGCGCGCCATGTGCTGCCGGTAGCTTGCCACGCAGGCCAATGCCGCCGCTCGCGCCTGGGAACACTTGAATTGGTTATGCCGTGCTGCGATCAGGAAACTGGTCGCCAGCCGCTTTAGATCCCATTCCCAGGGCGCAGGCAACGTCTCGTCGAAGTCGTTGATGTCGAAGATCAAGCGCCGTTCTGGAGTGGCAAAAACACCGAAATTGAGCAGGTGGCAATCGCCGCAGGCTTGCACGCGCAAACCGGTTGTCGGAGTGTGGGCCAGGTCTGCCGCCATGATCGCCGCGGCGCCCCGAAAAAAAGCGAAGGGAGATATCAGCATGCGGCCGTACCGCAGCGGTACCAGGTGCGGCACGCGGCCGGCACTTGACTCGACCAGGATCGCGATCGGATCGCGACGATCGATCGGCGGCTTCCAGTCGGCATGAGCTGATCGCGGCGCGCGATTGCGTAGCGACCGGCCCAGGCTGGCGGCGTCGGCGACGTTCGTATCGGTCCCCGCCGAGCGCGGCTCTGCTTGGGTACTTCGTGTTTGCTTGTTGTTTGGGGAAATGGCCATGGAACGACTCCCGCCGCGATCAGCGTTTTTTTCTCGTATCCAGCGAGCCTGCGTTCGTCCTGGAGCGGGCCATTGGATTTGGCCGCGCTTTTTCGTTTTTGCCGTCCTATTTTCCGATCGGCCCTGCCAGCAAGTCAAACTTTTAACGGGCATCGCAGAAAAGGCCCGCCATTGCTCGAGCACGCGGAATACCGTGAGCTACACTTGCGCAGCCGCGGCGTTTTGCGCCGCCATTGACACCTATTCTGCGCAAGGGGGACATTGCAATGGGAATGTATTGCGAAGTTTCGGTGGCGGCGCCTGGAGATATCGAAGGTTTTTCGGCGGAACCAGATCCCTTGGACGGGCTGCGGCGGGGCGGCACAGCCACAATCAACCGGATTTCGCTGGAGAAGGCCTGGCACGGCTTGCACTATTTGTTGACCGGCGAAGCCTGGGACGGGCAGGGCCCGCTCGCATTTTTGTTGGCGGGCGGAGAGCAAATTGGCGATGACGACGAGTCGCCCCGCTGGTTTACACCCGAGGAGACGAAAAGAATCCATCTGGCGCTGACAAGTGTTTCTGACGAATTGTTGTGGTCGCGCTTCGATGCCAAACAGATGGAGCAGAAGCAGATTTACCCAGGCATCTGGGACGAATCAGAAGATGAGC
>DASXPZ010000908.1:0-15498 GCA_036493275.1 Pirellulales bacterium | reverse complement strand
GATCCCAGCCGTCTGATCGGCCTGCTCGATTCGCGATTCGGTTTCAAGCGCATGCAGACCAAAGAGCCGAACCTGTACTTGTACCAGGTGACGAGTTGGGGGAAGACGACGAGCGAAATGCGAATCCGCCCGGCGAAGGTGTTGCGCAGCGACTCGCCCCATTCGCGGTATGAGATCGCCATGGTGATCGAGCGGCCGAAATAGGGGCGGCGGCGCCGCCGATCGAGCAATTCTGGGTCGAATTTCGGGGCCGCCAGCGCCTCTCGATTCGCGCCTGTCGGCGGGTTACAATCGCCAAGCCCGCGCGAGTTCTCACCGATCTATCTCTGCCCATTTGGAGTCTTCGCCATGTTGCTTCGCCCGCTGGTTGCTTGTTTGTTTTGTGTCTCGCTCGCCGCGCCGGCGCTGGCGGCTGATAACGAACTAACAGCGGAAGAAAAGGCAGCCGGCTGGCAGCTTTTGTTCAATGGAAAAGACACCACCGGCTGGAAGTGCAACAACGACAAGCCGATCGCCACCAAGGTCGAAGAGGGCGCGCTCGCGCCGTACAAGTCGGGCGGATACTTGATCATCTACGACAAGCCGTTCGGTGATTTCGTCCTCAAGTGCGACGCGAAGATGGGAGACGCGGATTGCAACTCCGGCGTCTTCTTCCGCGTCGGCGACCCGGCGAACCCGGTTTACACCGGCCTGGAGATGCAAGTCATGGCCGGCAAAGGGACGGGCATGCACGACTTCGGCGCGATCTACGATCTGGTCCCTCCGACGAAGAACAACAGCAAGGCCGACGACTGGAACGCCATCGAGATCCGCGCCCAAGGCCCGCTGATCACGGTCAAAGTGAATGGCGAAGAAGTCTCGAAGATCAACTGCGACGAGTGGCCCGAAAAGGGAAAGCGCCCCGACGGCAGCAAGCACAAGTTCGGCGCGGCGGTGAAGGACTTCCCGCGCACAGGCTACCTGGGTTTCCAAGACCACAACCACAAGGCGTGGTACAAGAATGTGAAGCTGTTGGAGTTGAAGGACGGCTCGAAGTAGGCGAAGTAGCGCCGCATTGGCGCTTTACGGGAAAAACGTTGCGCGGAGAACGACCCCGATAGGGGTCGAAGCTAATAGCCAGGGGTTGAGCGCAGCGATACCCCTGATTGCGTTGCAAGAGTGCCTGCCGACCCTGAAGGGGTCGCAGAAGGCGTTTGCATTGGGTAATTCTCAAACCCCGGCTAATCTCTGAGATCCCTTCTGGATCTTAGTCGCGTAAAGCCGTCGCGTCGCCATCCCAGAAGCGATTCAGTTTATTCCACCACCGCTCCGTTTCTCGCCCAAAGAAAGGGCGAAATGGGTTTGGCTCTTGTTCGCTCAGGAGCGATTCGAGGATTCCAATCGTCGCTGCCTCCTTCACGTAAGAGTCGCCCTCCAAGTGCAACTGCTCAATAACTTGAAAGATCGCTGGAAATGCAGCCGTATCTCCAAGTCGCAGCATATCCTCTAAATGTCGAGAATAATCTCCAAGTGCCAGGTAGTATGGCGTCTCGACAGGTTCGTCTTTCCATTCATCAACGAACTCTCTCCAGTTCGGTTTGAAAGAAGGACAGGCCGCAAGCAGCATTTCCATCATTTGTTGCTTAAATATTCGGGTGGTCTTCGTCGACACGATCGTCGGCTCCGCCTGCCACTCTTTGATCTCGTCCCACGGCCAGAGTGGTCGATCGATCTGGTCGTATTCGTATTGCGAAAAGTTCGGCGGCGCGCAGCCCGGCGCGTCGACTACCAGGATCTCCTGCGCGCGGCCGGCGTACGCCGCGCGAAATCCACAGGGGCTTTTCGCCACCAGCACTTGCGCGGCGAACGGATCGAAGCCGGCTGCCTCGAACAACTGCGGCGCAAAGTGGGGGCCGCTGCGACTGGTGACGATGATCTTCACGTTGCCGGCGCCCAGGACGGCGCTGCGCCCCATGTCGATCGGCAGGTTGCGCGCCAAGTGGCCCGAGAGGACGAAGCGGGCGTCGAACAATCGCTCGACTGTTGCAGTAATGTTGATCGGTCGCGAGAAGCGATGATCGCGCACTCCGCCGATTGGCCCCGCGAACCGGCCGCCGACGCCGAGTCGCTCCGCTTCGGCCACGATCTCCGGCGCCACTAGCGTCACCAGCGCCTCTCGCGTCCACTCGCGCCGCAATAGCTCGGCCAACACCCAAGTGCTGTCTCCCGGCGCGCCGGAAGTTGTGGCGTCGGCGGAGTCAGAAAGGACCGTCAGCCCTTCTTGTCGCGCGGCCGCACGGGCCACCGCTTCGGCCGTCGGCGTGAGCGTGGGCAGATAGTCTGTCCGCGCGCGCCAGAATTCGTTCGCCAGGTCGGCGCAGGCTGTTTTGGCCTGCTCGGCGTCGCTGTTGGTGACGACGATCGCCATTGCGCCGAGCTCCGGGATATCGAGCCACGGTTGCACGGTCGCCAGACCGGCGGTCAGCACGCCCGGCTGCGCTTCCAGCTCGACCAGCCGCGCCTTGAGCGCGTGGCTAACGCTCGCCGGGTCTTCGGTGTTCGCGCGTTCGGCCGGCACGACCGCCGGAATCTTTTGGAACGCAACCACCGGGCGGGCGCCATCGATCAGAATCTTTCGCAGTAGCGCCGCCCCGCGCTGCCCGGTCTCGAAGACGTCGATATGAGGCGCGGTGTGAAACAAGACCAGCGCCTCGGCGGAGCGGACCATTCGCTCGGTGACGTTGGCGTGGAGATCGAGCGTGGCGACGATGGGAATCTTGGGCCCAATCACTTCGCGCAGCGCAACGAGAATGTCTCCCTCGACGTCCGGCGCCCCTTCGGCCACCATCGCGCCATGCAGCGCCAGCAGCACCCCGTCCACCGGCCCCGCGGCGCGCAGCGAAGTCACCAGCTCTTCGCGCAGCCACGCAAATGTTTCGGGCGTTGCCCTGCCGCTGGGCCAAGCCGGCAGGCGAACCAGGCCGACGATCTCCGGCCGCTCGGGCCAGGCCCGTAGTGACTGAATGAAACCTCCGATTTCGTTCGTGTCGGCCAATTGCTCGATGATCTGCGGGCCGCGCAGCACGCCGAAACGTTCGAAATCATCACGCACGGTCGGCAGCGGATTAAACGTGTTGGTTTCTTGCCACAACTGGCCGATCGCAATGCGCACTTCTTTGCATACCCTTTTGCAGAATTCGCGGGACGCCCTCTAGAGAATTAAGACTCGACTTACGCGGCCACAAGTTTAGCGAGAGCTCGATCGAGCCGCGCGAGCGCCTCGTCGACGTCGGCCGCGGTCATCGCTGCGCAAAAGCCGTGATGGCAGGCGGCGCCGCCGTAATCGTGGAAGTAAACTCCCTCTTCGTTCGCCGCCGCGATGAATCGCAACATCATCGCGCGATCGTGAAGAAGCGCGTCGCGGTAGCTGCGCACTTCTTCGGTCGGCCCGAAGTAAACGCCGAATCGGGCGCCGAGCCCCTGCACGCGCCCTGCGACCCCATGCCGGGCGAAGAGGGCGTTGAATCCATCGACCAGCGGCCGCGCGATCGCATTGATGTGATCGTAAAAGCCCGGCGAACGATACGCGCGCACCGCCGCCAGGCCCGCCGCCACCGGCACGATGTGGCCGTTGTACGTGCCGCTGTGCTGGCAATCTCCCTCGGGCATCAGGCGGCTCATCACGTCGCGCCGGCCGCCGAAGGCGCTGAGCGGAAACCCGCCCCCCACGGCCTTGCCGATCGTGCAGAGGTCGGGAGTGACGTCCAAGTATTGCTGCGCGCCGCCGGGGCCCATGCGAAACGCACTGAGGATTTCGTCGAAGACCAACAGCGCGCCGTGCTTTTCGGTCAGACGGCGAAGCGTCGCCATGAACTCGGCCGATGGCAGGATGCAGCCGGCGTTGTAATAGATCGGCTCGATGATCGCGGCCGCCAGCTCGTCGCCGTGGCGAGCGAAGGCCTGTTCGAGCAATTCCGGATGATTGTAAGGGACCAGCACCAGCTCTTCGGCCAATCGCTCGACCATGCCGCTGCTGGCCGGCAGGGCCGCCGGATGTTCGAGCGGGCCGACTTGCGCCGCCGTGGGCGAGAGGGAGAACATCACCTGGTCGTGATAGCCGTGAAAGTTCCCCTCGAATTTCAACAGCCGCGTGCGGCCGGCAAACGCGCGGGCCAACCGCAGGCAGTGCATCGTGGCCTCGCTTCCCGATCCGGTGAAGCGGACGCGATCGCAACAGGGAACCGTTTCGCACAGCTCACGGGCCAGCTCCGCGTGCAACTCGTTCTCGTACGAACAGGCCCCGCCGCGATCGAGCGCCGCGTCGACCGCCGCGCGAACGCGCGCGTCTCCATGCCCCAGCAGCGTGGCGCCGTGGCTGGTGCAGAGGTCGATATACTCGCGACCGTCGAGATCCCACACGCGGCAGCCCGCCGCGCGGTCGAAATACATGGGCCGTCCGAGGGCCCGATTGACACGCGTGGCGGCGGAAACGCCCCCCGCCAGATATTGCCGAGCCAGCTCGAATTGCGCCGTGGTGCGAGACATAATCTGGAGAAATAACCTCGTTCGATGCGCCGAAAGGCCCGTGTCTTGTGAGCCGAAAGGCGCTAGCCTCGGGTTCTTTGTATTTGTCGTGGCCGCGAGCGTATCCACCGGCGGTTAACGCCAATGGCACTGACTTAAGCGGCGCTGGCTGACTATTGGACTAATTTCGAACGGTACTCCTTTTCGTCAATCGGAGATCCCGCCATCCAGCTGCGGCGCTGCGCCAGAGGGTAGTCATGCGGAATCTCTCGTATGGCGCGTTTTATGCGATCACATTCATCGCTCGTAAACTTCTTAGGCACTTGCACGACAAAAACGGAGTCGTCACCCATCCATCGCCGCCACGGGGGCACGGTCTCGTCGGATAACTGACCGGGAAATTTAGCGAACTCCTGAAGCGTCCAGCATTCTCCGCCGTTCGATTCAATCCATTGTTTAACGGCCTGCCGTTCGCGGACGATGCTCAACTCCCAACCGAGGCAAACCGCGAACGCAGTCACCACCACGAACACGGTTCGCAGTCCAAATTGAAACCAGCGGCGGCGGGGTGGGTTGGACATGGAAGTATTCATTATCCTAGCGCCACCGGCGGCATTCACACTCACTACAGCCGATCCACACCAACCCGAAGCGCCAGCGAGGGCTCCTTGGGTTCTTTGTGCTGAATTCAGGAGTGGCATTCCGCAGGGTGGTCGTTCGCGTGCAGTCACACTGTCATGGGTTGTGAAATCGCCGTCGAGGCCACGGTTATAAGAACCCTCGCTTGCGCTTCGGGTTAGTGTGGCGGATCCTATTTCCCGCCAGGCGCTCCGATGCAATACAAATGCTTCTCTCCGCGCTGAAAGTACTGCCCGTGGCTGATTGCTGGCGAGGCGAAGCAGGCTTCTTGCAAATCGTTGGTGGCGACGACTTCGTACTTGGGGCCGGGGCGAACGACTGTCGTTCCGCCGTCGTCCGAGGTGAAGTAGACCAGCCCGCCGGCCGTAACGAGTGACGCGCTGTAGCGGCGCCCCAGCCGTTCTTTCCACAGTCGCTTGCCCGTTTTGGCTTCGTAGCAACTCCCGATGCCGTTATCGGCCACAATCAGGAAGTAATCTCCCACGACGATGGGCGACGGGACGTACGAAGTGTTTTCGGTCGTGCGCCAGGCGATGTGGGTGTCGGTCACGTTGCCGTGGCCGTCGGGTCGGATCGCCAGGATGTGATGATCGGGAAAGCCGCCGGTCATGAAGAGCAACTCGCCGTTGTAAACCATCGACGCCACGAACTGCTCGGTCGGGCCGTCGATCACCCAGTAGCGGCTCCCGTCGCGCGGGTCGTAACTGGCGATCGATTTGCTGCCCGAGAGGATCATGTGCGGGCGGCCGTCGATCTGCCGCACCAGCGGCGTGACGTAGCTGCGGGTTTTGTTTTCGCGCGGAATTTTCCAGACCGTTTTGCCGGTCGAACGATCGAGCGCCACCAGGTAAGACTCGCCGTCGTGGTCGCCGTTGACGATCAGCTTGTCCTCGAAGATCACCGGGCAGCTCGAATAGCCGTGCTTGCTGTGGAACTCGCCGGGGCGAACCTGCCAGCGCTGCTTGCCGGCAAAATCGTAGGCGGCCACGGCCATTTGATCGCGATCGAGAAACGTGCAGTAGACCGTGTCGCCGTCGGTCGCCGGCGTGCTCGAGGCGTGACTGTTCAGCTCATGCTTTTCTTCCAGCGGCGCCGTCAGCACCGTTTGCTGCCACACGGTCTCGCCCGTCTTGCGATCGAGCGAGATCAGCACGCGGTCGCCCGTCTCCTTCAGGCAAGAGACCAGAAAGACGCGATCTCGCCAGACGATGGGAGAGGCATGCCCCACGCCCGGCACGGCCACCTTCCAGGCGATGTTGTCTTGCGCGCTCCAGTGCGTGGGGACGTTTTGCTCATCACTCGTGCCGTCGCCGCGCGGCCCGCGCCAACAGGGCCATTCTTCCGCGGTGGCCACGCCGCTGCAAAACACCGCCAGGAGGAACGCCAGGACGAAAGATCGATGAGAGCATTTAGCGAGTGGCAGGACATTCATGCTTGACTTCTCAATGGCGAGGACGATTTTGGGCGGGAGCGGCGGCGCCGAACATGTCGCGCAGGGCCGATTTGCCGACGATAACAGATCGACAAGTCCAATGGAAACAAATAGGCTGCCAACAGAGCTTTGAAGCAACAGTCCGCTCGAATTCCAGGGAGATTTTACCATGTCCGACGTGACGATTCGCTGCCGCCCGAACGGGCCGCTGGTGATTGATGGCCCAGTGACGATTATCGATCATCAGGGAAATCGATTTATCCCGAGTGGCGACAAGCCGGTGATCGCGCTCTGCCGCTGCGGTCATTCGGCCCGCAAGCCATTTTGCGACGGCGCCCACCGCGACTGCGGCTTCGTCGCAGAGAACCTGGCGACCGAAGCGGGGGAGGCGAAAGGCTAGAGGCGAGAGGCCGGAGGTCAGACGTTCCAGCCGGTCGCTTGCTTGTGGCTTGTGGCGGGCGCATGATAGACGGCCGTGGCGGCGATCGGTTTCCAGCAATGTCGATGGAGGCGAGAAATGTTTCTGCACTATAAGCCCCGACTCACTCTAGCGATCATGGCTGGCCTCGCGCTAGTCGCATCGGCAAATGTCGCCCGCGCGGGCGAGGACACCGAGGCGTTGCCATTGGTCACGGGCGTTGAGCCGCAGCCGCTGAAGGCGCAAGTCGCCCGCGTGGCCCAGGCGCTCGAGTTAACAGGCGCCCCCCTGACGCCCGAGCAGCGCAAATCGCTCGACGCGGCGATCGAAGAGCAAGACGCAACCAAGAGCGTCGCGCAGATTCAGGCCGTGCTCGATCCCCTCTGCCTGGCCGGCGTGTCGATCAATCCCGAAAGTCGCGTGAAGGTCGCCGCCGGTGTCGTTCCGAAGACTCTCATGCAGCATGGCTGGCGCGTTTTCTTGGTCAAGATTCATAACGAAGCCGGCGTCACCGCGCGGCTGCGCGTCGCCAGTCCCAACGCCGCCAAACTCCACAAGCCCTCGACCAGTTCGCCGAATCCCGTGGTCTCGATCTCGCCGCAGGAAGCCAGCGAGCGGTTCCTCGATATCGAGCTGGTCGAATCGCAGCCGCTGAACGCGAAACTTTCGGGCCTGCCGCTCGAATATCGGATCATCGAGCTCTACAGTCGCGACGCCGGCCAGCGCGAAGCGAAGCTGATGTTCGACGTTGGGCAGGGGACGCAAGATCTCGGCTTTCGTAACGAGTTGAACGTGTTGTTTCAGTGCGAGCCGGCGGTGCGCGTGGCGCTCGACGTGATCGACGACGACGGCCAGCCTACCACCGGCCAGTTTGTTTTCAGAGACGCGCACGGGCGGGTTTATCCGGCGCGCTCGCGGCGGATGGCGCCCGATCTGTTTTTCCACGACCAGATCTATCGCCACAGCGGCGAAGTGGTGCTGCTGCCGCCGGGCAAGTTCGAAGTGACCTACACCCGTGGTCCGGAATACCGGATCCAGAAACGCGCGATCGACGTGCCGAATTCCGCCACGCATCGCGAAAGCTTTCGGCTCAAGCGCTGGATCGACATGGCCAAGCTCGGCTGGATTTCGGGCGATCACCACGTGCACAGCGCCGGCTGCGCGCACTACGAATCGCCGGCCGAAGGGATCCAGCCCGAAGACATGATGCGGCACATCCTGGGCGAAGATCTCGACGTAGGATGCGTCCTCTCGTGGGGGCCGTGCTGGTATTTTCAAAAGCAATTTTTCGAGGGAAAGGTCAGCGCCCTCTCCACGCCGCGAAACCTGATGCGCTACGACGTCGAAGTCTCGGGCTTTCCCAGCTCGCACTGCGGCCACTTGTGCCTGCTGCGTTTGAAGGAAGACGACTATCCCGGCACGACCAAGATCGACGAGTGGCCGAGTTGGGACCTGCCGGTGCTCAAATGGGGAAAAGAGCAAGGGGGCGTAGTCGGCTTTTCGCACAGCGGCTGGGGGATGCAGGTCAAGGATCAAAAGCTGCCCAGCTTTGAGATGCCTCCCTTCGATGGCATTGGCGCGAACGAGTACGTCGTCGACGTGGTGCATGACGTGTGCGATTTTATTTCCGCGGTCGACACGCCGATCGTCTACGAGTTGAGCATCTGGTATCACACGCTGAATTGCGGCTACACCTGCCGAATCAGCGGCGAGACCGATTTCCCGTGCATCTACGGCGAACGAGTCGGGCTTGGCCGCTCGTACGTGCAGCTCGACGAAGCGGCGAAGAAGCCACTCGACTACGATCAGTGGGTCAGCGCGCTCCGCGACGGGCGGAGCTACGCCAGCGAAGGGCTGACTCATCTGTTTAATTTCACGGCCGGCGGATTGGGTGTCGGGCAAAAAGGGGCCGGAGGGCGCGCCAGCTTCATCACGGCCAAGGCCGGAGACGCCGTGCCGGTGCGCGTGAGCGCGGCCGCGCTGTTGGACGAGGAGCCGCGCGAGGAGATTCGCAAAAAGCCTCTTTCGGATAAGCCGTACTGGCACGTTGAGCGGGCCCGCGTCGGCGATACTCGCAAGGTTCCGGTGCAATTGATCGTGAATGGAAAAGTGGTCGAGACGCAGGCGATCGAAGCCGACGGCGCCGTGAACGACCTGGTCTTCTCGTTCAAGCCGGAGCGATCAAGCTGGGTGGCGGTGCGGGTCTTTGCCGCGGCGCACACCAACCCGATCTTTGTCGAGGTCGACGGCCAGCCGATCCGCGCCAGCCGCCGCAGCGCACAGTGGTGCTTGGACGGTGTGGACGTCTGCTGGAAACAAAAGGTCGGCCGAATCCGTCCAGCCGAACAGGAAGCAGCCGCGGTCGCGTACGAAACAGCCCGCAACGCGTATCGAAAGATCCTGGCGGAAACGACAGTCGATTAAAAATCGTCCGCAGAAGGTGCGCGCTCTGTTGGCCGGGAGGGCGAGGCTCCCGCCGAGCCGAGAAGCGCGTATTCGTTTCGTATTGAGAAATGTCTTGCGTCGAGTTTCGGAACAAGCAAAACAAATTCTCTTCTTTCTGCCTCTCTCCGCGCGAACCTGATCTCGCAGGGGTTTGTCCATGACTCTTATCCCATTCTTCACCGGCGAAAGGCGGGAACTTTCGGCGCAAATGGGGGGCCAAGATCGCGGTCGGCAACCGCTACATGGGGTATTCGCACCAGGCCCCACGGTTCGTTCAAGATCCAATCTCCGCGAAGTCGCTAGCGACTCGTTTTGCCAGGAATCAGGCGGTTCTAGATGCCACGAGCGCAAATCACTTGACCAGAATACGCCAATTTGCATACGATTGAGTTGTCGCGTGTGTCGCGGGCTAACGTGGCCCGGACCTTACTAGAGGCCCGCTGGACGTCCACTCTGGTTGACGTCGGAGGTGGGCAAGGCTCTAGAGGAAGGAGGTGGTCTTTATATGTGTAGTAGAACCCAGAGGTGGCTCGTCTGACGAGCGGCCGACGGGCTGCTCTCGGTCCCGTTAACGGGCTCCGCCTCTCTAGGCGGCGCCAGGGACTGTCAGACAGCCGATTCTGATGACGAGTACGTGGGAGCAGCCGGCCGATTCATTTCGGTCGGCTGCTCTCGTTTTTTAACTCAATGATTTAATAGCGAGGCGGCCTGCTCGGCGTTCGGGTTCCGTAGATTTCGCATGTTCGCCTGTCACCGCTCGGGCGATAACGGTAGATGGATCGCTATTCGGTTATTTTCTGTAGCGGCGTCGTCCAGAGGTAAATCGTGTGTTCAGCGCCGTCCTCTTTGGATTCGGCTTTAACGATCTTATCCGGCGGCGTTCCAGGAATTGCGAAATGATGCGAGACGATTCGCACGCCGGCTTTCAGCTTCGCTAACCTCGGCAACAGCTTTTCCAACTGTTGCGGCAGTAGATAGAGGGTAATCACGTCGACGTCCTTCAGTTCCGCCGCGAAGAGATCCGACGTTTCGAAGCTCACGCGCGATTCGACTCCCGCCGCCTTGGCCTTGGCGTGCGACAGCGCCACCAATTCTTTGTCCCGCTCGTAGCCGACGGCGCGACAACCATATTTCTTGGCGGCCGTGACCACAATCCGCCCGTCGCCGCTCCCCAAGTCGCAGACGACGTCCGTCTCTTTCGGATTGGCTAATTCCAACATCTGTTCGACAATGTCTTGCGGCGTAGGGACGAAGACCGCGCTCGAGACTCGCTCGCGCGCTTTATCGGCAAACGCCGCTGGTCTCGCGCCTTCCTTCCCCGGCGCGTTCCGTGATTCTTTCGCCTCGGAACCGCTAGCTAGCGCCGCAATCGCAAACAATTCATTCATGGTGGCGACGTACAAAACGCCGTTGGCAAAAATCGGCGAGCAAAAGACCGTCGATCCCATCTCGATCTCGAAGAGCGGATCGAGGCCGCTGGCCACTTCCCGGAGCGCCTTGCGAGGATCGGCCGAGAGGCCCAGAATCACGATCCTGCCGTCCTCGGTCCCAACGTAGATCTTGTCGTCGACGATCAAGGGAGAGCCATAGCAGCCGGCGTTCAAGTCGTGCGACCAGTGATGCTTTCCGCTCGTCGCGTCCAGGCAGTGCAGCATGCCGGCAAAATCGACGGCGATCGCCAAACTCCCATGCACTACGATATTCGAAACCGTGTCGTGCATCAGCTCATTGAAGTAGTTGGGATTGTCCGTGAGCCGCTTGAACTCCCAGACTAATCCGCTATTCGGATTGGGAATGGCCTTTTCGCCTTGGGCCGCGTCGACGGCCTGAATGCGCCGTTGCGCGACGACGTTACTTTTGGCGTCGACGGCCAATTCGCTGCTGATGTCTCCCTGTTTCGTCGGGTCGAGACAGACCAATCTGCCGGGCCGCCCAACGTCCCATGTGGGATGCAGCCCGCTGGCAACGTAAATCCGATTGCCTGCAAAGACGGGGCTGGCGAGGACGTCGCCGCGACCGTTCGTTTTTCCGGCCCCCCAGCGAGACTGCTTGCCGTTCATGTCGAATTGCCAGATGGGCTTGCCCGAGAGGGCGTCGAACGAGCGAACCCAACCGTCGCCTTGCGAGACGACGCACTGCGCGCGATGATCGATTTCGACGATCGTGGGGCTCGACCATTGGCCGATCAGCAGATTGGCGCCGGGCGAGTTGTCTTTCCAAATCGCTTTTCCCGTTTGTTTATCGAAACAGATCAAACTCGGCGCGTCGGGATTGGGAACCTTGGCTCCGCCCTCGTCGACGCCGGTTCCGGTAATGACATAGATATTGTCTTTGTAAGCCGTGATCGAGCACAATCGCGAGACATTCATGATCGAACCGCGAGGAAAAACGCCGTGCTCCCCAATCAGGTCCACCTTCCACAATGTCTTGGGCTCGCTGCCGTCGCGCCTGAGGCCGCCGACGTCGAGGCAAACGACTTCGGCGCGGTTCGATACGAACCACAGTCGATCATTCTCCACCAGCGGCGAACAGGCCATGCTCGCCTGCGGCCAATCATGCACGCGCCCCTGCGGCAGACGAGGTGATACGTAACTGTAGAGGAGCTCGCCGTCGCTTTCCCGAAAACAAGTCAGCACGCTAGCGTCGAGCTGGTCCTTGCCCGCAATTTCGAACCCGTTGTTCGTGCCAACCCAAACCATGCCGTTCACTACGACCGGATCGCCGTAGGTCATCGTTCCCAGCCGGGAGGACCACAGAATATTCCGCTGCGTCTTCTTGATCCGATGTGGCGGCTTCGCGTCGTCTTGCTGGCCGACGTCCCAGGCGGTGGGAGCGTTTCGCTCCGGACTGACTGCGTTGCGGGCGGAGTCACGGCCAAATTGCGGCCAATCCTCGGCTTTAGCCCTGTTGGGAAGCAGTCCCAGGAGCGCGATCGCGACGAGCACAAAAACAGCTGGACGCAGAGTGTAGTTCATCGCAGGGGCCTCGTTCGCCAGACCATTAAGGACTTGCCCCGATCAGAATGCGACCCATGCATTCATGAGTCGGCGCCGCCCGCAAGCATCGGCCCGGAGAAACAATCCAGGCTTTCAAGAGCTGTGATTGTAGCAGCGCGGGGATGGCTTGGGCGAAATCGTCGGTCTCGCCGCGAACTCCAGGCTTCCGCTACTGCTTCAGTGCTCCATGCCTTTTTTTGCTGGGGAGGCGCCGGAGAGGATCAACCACTTTTTGGGACTATCGCCTTTATCAAACTGCGGCCGCCGTTCTCAAGAATGGCTTTCTTGTATTCCATGCTACTAGTACTCGGGCATTCGGCGACTGCCTGAATAAAAACATCGGGTGGTCGATACCAGTGGACCGAGACGTAGTGAGTAATGGCGACAGGCGCCACGAAGATGCATCCCTGAAACGGCACAAAGAGATTCGACGAAAACGCCGGCGGATCGAATTGGCATAACTCACAATGATGAACCCCCATCGAGACGACGAAGGGTTGCCAGGGGGATGAGCACAAGGCTTGTAAATTCTCAAAAAATTCTTTTGATACGGCCCCCTGAGGAAATCTCGCGTCGCGTGTGAGCCAGCCGATGGCCCTGGGCGCCTTGCGCGACTGCGGAAAATAGCCGCACGGCTGAAGATCCTCGAAATGTGCCATGAGTCCGATCCAAAAAGGCAAAGCGATTAAGCCAGCGCCGCTTACGCCAGCACGTTGTGGATCACTTCGCCTTCGACGTCGGTCAGCCGCATTTCTCGGCCGCCGCTGAAGTAGGTTAATCGTTCGTGGTCCAGGCCCATCAGGTGCAAGATCGTGGCGTGGACGTCGTGGACGTGGACCTTGTTTTCGACAGCCGCGAAACCGAAATCATCGGTCGCGCCGTGCGCCACGCCACCGCGAATACCGCCGCCGGCCATCCACATGCTGAAGCCGCGCGGGTTGTGATCTCGGCCGCCCGTGTTTTGCGAAGTCGGCGTCCGTCCGAATTCGCCCCCCCAGACGACCAGCGTCTCGTCCAACAGGCCGCGCCGCTTGAGGTCGGCCAGCAACGCCGCAATCGGCTTATCGGTCTCGCCGCAGTGGAGCTCGTGATTGACGTCGACGCCGCTGTGAGCGTCCCACGTTTCTTCGGAATGGCCGCCGCCGGAGTAAACTTGCACGAACCGGACGCCGCGCTCCACCAGGCGGCGCGCCATCAAGCAGCGGCGACCGAACTTCTCGGTCTTGGCGTCATCGAGCCCGTAGAGCGATTGCGTCTCGGTAGTCTCGTCTTTGAGATCGACCGCCTCAGGCGCTGTGGCCTGCATCCGGAACGCCAGTTCGTACGTCGCCAGTCGTGCGGCGAGCGTGCCGTCGTCGGTTGCCTGTACGGCCGGGGCTTGTTCGTGAAGCTGGCGGAGCAAGTCCAACTGCTGGCGTTGCTGCGCCGCGGTGGCCGCGCCGGGCGGCTTCAGGTCGATCAGCGGATCGCCCGTGGCGCGGAATTGCGTCCCTTGGAACGAGGCTGGCATGAAGCCGCTGGCCCAATTGGGCGCGCCGCCGATCGGTCCGCCGCGATGATCGAGAAAGACCACGTACGCCGGCAGATCTTGATTCGCGGTTCCCAGCCCGTACGTCACCCATGAGCCGAGACTCGGGTAACCCTGCCGGACGAAGCCGGTGTTCATCTGCAACAAGCCCGACCCGTGGGCGAAGCTGTCCGCGTAGCACGATCGCAAGACCGCCAGGTCGTCGGCGTGCTGCGAGAGATGCGGAAAGAGATCCGAAATCTCGAGTCCTGACTGGCCGTGTTTGGCGAACTTGCGCGTGGTGGCGAGCAACTTGCCGGGGCTGCGGACTTTGAAAAGGGGATCGTTGTCGAGGTTCGGGATCGGTTCGCCGTGGCGGCGGGTCAACTCCGGCTTGGGGTCGAACAGATCAACCTGGCTCGGCCCGCCGTACATGAACAGAAAGATGCAGCTCTTGGCCTTGGGGGCGAAGTGCGGCGCCCGCGCGGCGAGCGGAGAACTGGTCGCGGCCGCGGCCCTGCGGGCTCCGAGGCCGTCTTGCGCCAGCATCCAGGCGAGCGCCGTGCCGACGAACCCGCCGCCGGCCTGCCAAACAAATTCTCGGCGAGTTTGTCCGCACGGCGTCAGGCGACGTCCGAGAGAGCTCGATGGATCGTGGTTTGTCATGATCGCTTTCTACTTACGCCGCAAAGCCCGACTGCTTACTTGATATAGACGAACTCATTGGCGTTCAACAGCACCAGGCAAAAACCTTCGAGCGCCCGTTGCCGCGGGCCGGTCGTTTGCTCCGCAGATGCTTTTTCTGCCAGCGGCTTGTCAGCTGGCATTTTCTCTACTGGCGCTTTCTCGGCAGTCGCTTTCTTCGCGGCGGCGTCTGCCGCGATCTGCTCCGCGTGGCGAATCAAAAACGTCTGCACGGTGGCTCGCTCGGCGTCACTCGGTCGACGGGCCAGCGCCAGACGGTACGCCAGATCGATTCGCGCCGCGTCGTCGTCTCCCGCTTCTTTGGCCAGCCGCGCCGCAAAATGCCGCGATTGCTCGCGAACGAAGTCTCCATTGAGCCACGTGAGGGCCTGCGGCGCCACGGTCGAAACCATCCGCTGCTCGCACGTGCCGTTGGTGTCTGGGAAATCGAGCACTTCCAACTCTGGCACCAGCAGCGTGCGCTTCACAAAGACATACACGCTGCGCCGCGCCGCCTGCGCCGGATCGGTCTTCCCCCAGCCGAGCCCCGGACGCGACTGGCTGGCCAGCACGCTGGGCGAGATCGTCGGATAGACGCTCGGCCCGCCGCGCTGTGCGTTCAATTGGCCGCTGGCCGACAGGACGCAATCGCGAATCGCCTCGGCCTCGAGCCGGCGCGGCGGATAACGCCACAACAGATCATCGCCAGGATCCTTCTTGGCGAGCGCCTCGCGGCGCTCCGATGACATTTGATATGTGTTCGAGAGGACAATCAAACGATGGATCGCCTTCATGCGCCATCCGCCCGACGTGAATTCGCTCGTCAGCCAGTCGAGCAGCGGCTGGTTCGACGGCAGCTCTCCCATCACGCCAA
>DASXPZ010000907.1:0-7380 GCA_036493275.1 Pirellulales bacterium | reverse complement strand
CGCGGCTCACCCCGGCCGATGTTCTCTCCGTGATGGCCCGCGACAAAAAAACGACGGCCGGCAAGCTGCGGTTTGTGCTGCCGACGCGCATGGGGCACGTGGAACTCGTCGACGGCGTCGACGAGCAGGCCGTGCTGGCGGCGCTGGAGGAGTAATCCGACGTCGAGATTAACTTTGGGATTGCGAATCGGAGTATCTAGTGCCAGCGCAGTTCTTTCCAATTCCGGAGACCCCCATTGGGCGACTGGCGATTATGCCTCGGCCTCGCGGGGGAGACTGGCTTGAAGATGAAATCGTTTCCTGGTCTCGTTCAGGTTTCGACGTTGTGGTCTCTCTGCTGGAGTCAGGAGAGGCTGATGAGCTGGTCCTAGGCGCCGAACCGGCGCTGTGCGAAGCAGCTGGTATCCGATTTATTCATTTCCCGATTCCCGACCGCGAGACCCCGACCGTAGAAACGGCGCTCTCGGAGCTGGTCGAGACGCTTGTTACGGAGTTGAGGGCCGAGCGGAGCGTCGGCGTCCATTGTCGAATGGGAATCGGTCGATCGGCTTCTGTGGCTGTATGTGTGTTGGCGGCGCTCGGAGTCCCTCTCGATTCAGCCTGGGAAGCTGTTCGGAATGCGCGAGGATTTCAGGTTCCCGACACCTCGCAGCAGCATGATTGGGTTGCAGCATGGGTGGCCGGCTTTCTCCGCAAAACCGGATAATCGTAGTTGCCGAGCCCGCGCTTCCCTGCTTCCTCGAAGGTCCCAAATCGCGGCGTGGCGATTCTTGGATTTCCAACCTCCCCCGAGTAGACTGGCGATCAGGCGCTAACGAGCTTTCCACCGCCAGCGAGCCAACAAAATCGATCAGCAACCGCCGGCGATCTCTATGAAGGGCCAGATGATGGGCAGCGAATCGCAAGATGGGACCATCCGACATTGGGAAATCCCTGCGATCCAATGACGCCATCCGCCTCAGACGATGACGAACCAGCGTCCGGCAATTTCGCGCCTGACGAAAGCGAAGATCTGGTCAGCGCGCTCCGCCTGGCGATGACCCCCGGCATTGGGCCTCGCTTGACCGTCGCCCTGCTCGAACGTTTCGGCAACGCCGCCGGCGTGCTGGCCGCCGCTCCCAGCGAGTTGCGCGCCGTGCAAGGAGTCGGACCGAAATTAAGCCAGGCGATCGGGCAGGCGACCGCGGCCGAAGTCGAAGAGCAGATCGAGCTTTGTCGCCGGGAGCGCGTGGCGATCCTCACGCCGCAGGGCGCCGGCTATCCGCGCATGCTGCGCGAGATTCACGATCCGCCGCCGGTATTGTTTGCCCGCGGAAAGATCGAATCTCGCGACTCGCTGGCAATCGCGATCGTCGGCTCGCGGCACGGCACGCAGTACGGATTGCAACAAGCGGAACGCTTGGCCGGCAGCCTGGCGCGGGCCGGACTGACCATCATCAGCGGCCTGGCGCGCGGCATCGACGCCGCGGCGCATCGCGGCGCGCTGGCCGCCGGCGGACGCACGATTGCCGTGCTGGGAAGCGGCGTCCTGGCGATTTATCCGCCGGAGCACGTCGAGCTGGCAGAAGAAGTAGCCGTATCGGGCGCCGTGATCAGCGAGGCTCCGCCGCGCGCCCAGCCGATCAGCGGCGCCTTTCCGCAGCGCAATCGTCTGATCAGCGGCCTGTCGCTGGGCGTGATTGTCGTCGAAGCCTCGAACCAATCGGGCGCGCTGATCACGGCGCGGCTGGCAATGGAACAGGGACGCGAGGTCTTCGCCGTCCCGGGCCGAGTCGATAACCGCATGGCGCACGGCTGCCATCGACTCATTCGCGACGGCGCCAAGCTGGTCGAAACGGCCGAAGACGTGTTGGAAGAGTTGGGCCCGCTGGTCGAAGCAACCAGCGCCGCCGAAGGCGCCAGCGTGCATCATCCGGCCGAGCTTTTGCTGAATGACGTCGAGCGGCAGGTCCTCGACGCGGTGGGCATGGAGGCAACAACGGTCGATCACGTCGTCGCGGCAAGCGGCCTGCCAACACCGCAAGTCCTGGCCACGATCAGCGTGCTGGAGATGCGCCGACTGGTGCGCCGCGCCAGCGGCAACTCGATTGCGCGGGCGTAATTCGATTTCCTCTGCGTTCGGTCCGCGATTCAACCCTTCGCGCGTAAAAAAGGCCGTCTCGAAAGACGGCCTGAAAGAACGCAATCGTTGCTTTGCCGGATCGTAATCGATCTGACTGCTGAGACCTAAGCGAACTGCTTCCGCAGGCGAAGTCCGTAGCAGCAGACGCCGAGTCCGAGGAGAGCGATCGTCGATGGCTCCGGGATCTGCGTGCCGAACGCCGGCACTACCTGTCCTTGGAGCGGGGCGCCATTGCCGTCGTAGGGGGTAATCCACAACACGTCCGAGACCGGGGCGGTATGGCTGCCGAGCGCGGCAATATCGGCCAGATAATTCGAATAGATGCCGGCGCCGGTGTTGACAGAATCGACGCTAAAAGCGGCTCCGTAAACCTGCTGCCAGATCGCCGCTTGCAACCCCTCTTGTTGATCTGGTGTCGTCGCCGTGAAACCGACGTCGTCGATCAGCCAGGCGATTTGCCCGGCGTTCGAGATCGACGCGCCATTGATGATTCCGGCCGTTGAAATGTCGGCGTTGTATACCCCACGCACGTTGATGTCGGTAAAGATGTCAACGCAGTACATGAAGGGGACGGCAATCCCGTCGAGCGCCGCGTAATTCGGCGGCAGACCAATCGATCCGGAGGTGCTATAGAATGAACTATCGCCGTTGTGTCCCGTAACGGTGACGTAAAGCGGGCCCGTTTGATACCCGGAACCGGTGTCCAGCAGGTGGCCGGCGCCCGCGGTCGCCGCAATAGAAAGCAGCGCAATCGCCGCAAAAGCAAACTCTCGAATCCGACTCATTAGCGTTCTCCTCTTCCGTAATCTCGGTTGCAAATCCAAAGCCGTCTGACGAGGCCTGATGGGCAGAATAGTAATTGGGCTCTTTTCTGTAACAACCCCCCTCATTGGTTAGCGTCGGCGAGACCGAAACCGCATAATTCCTAGGAAAAACCAATAAGTCATGTTACAGGTGGACTTTACGAAACGGACTGGCCCAGGATCGTCCTCCGACGCTTTCCGCGAATCTTTTCTAACTTTTCCCGATAATCCGCCGGCATGATTCTAGGCCCCGGCCTCCAACCGGTGAGCCAGTCGCACAGGATTCCCTGTCGCGTCAGTCCGCTCGAACCGAATTCGATTTTCCTTGCTTCGCGCCCGGGTTTGTGCGCGCTGTTGAGACACTGTTGAAGGCAAAAGTCGGCATCCATCGAGAGCGCATGCGATGGCCGAAAATGGACCGAATCGAGTCATTTCGACGAAGGTCCTCATAGCATCGCTTATAAGCTGCGAGAACAGTCTTCCTTCCTCTTTGCAAAACCGCTGCGATCTTTGCGGTTTGAAGTCCTCGCGCCTCGAAATCGTTCCCCGTTTGACCCTCCGCGACCGCTGTGTTAGTTTTTCTGGCTTACGCGGCGCCGAGGCTCGCTCTTCCGCCGACGCGTTTTTGTGCGGCGTGCGGCGCCATTCCATATCGAAGGGCCGTCCCATCCTGCGCTTCCAAAACGCGACGCGTACTGGGCGCGGCAGGCAAAGTTGAGATCTCACAGCAGGTTAGTTATCCATGGCACATGAAGTTACTCTGATTACTGGCGACGGCACCGGGCCGGATCTGGCCGACGCGGCTCGCAAATGCGTCGACGCCACCGGCGTTAAAATCAACTGGGACGTGCAAGAAGCCGGCGTCGACATCATGGAGAAGACCGGAAACCCGCTGCCGGACGCCGTGATGGAAAGCGTTCGCCGCACCAAGTGCGCCTTGAAGGCGCCGATCACCACGCCTGTCGGCACCGGCTTCCGCAGCATCAACGTCCATCTCCGGCAAGCGCTGGGCCTCTACGCCTGCGTTCGCCCTTGCAAGCAATACAAAGGGGTCCGCAGCTACTTCAGCGAGGTGCCGGTCGACCTGGTGATCGTCCGCGAGAATACCGAGAGTCTGTACGCCGGCATCGAGTTCGAGCGCGGTAAGCCGGAAACGGCCGATCTGATCAAGTGGATCAATCAGAATTCCGATCGCAAAGTGAAGACCGGACTCGATGAGACCGGCATTACGATCAAGTCGATCAGCGTCTCGGCCACTGAGCGGATTGTGCGGTACGCCTTCGATTACGCTCGCAAGAACGGCCGCAAGATGGTGACCAGCGTCCACAAAGCGAACATTCTCAAGTTCACCGACGGGCTGTGGCTAGAAGTGTCGCGCAAGGTCGCTAAGGAATATCCGGAGATCGAATTCAACGACCGCATCGTCGACAACATGTGCATGCAGTTGGTGCAAAAGCCCGAATTGTACGACGTGCTGGTGTTGCCGAATCTCTACGGCGACGTGCTCAGCGACTTGTGCGCTGGGCTGGTCGGCGGGTTGGGCGTGGCGCCTGGCGCCAACATCGGCCCGGACGGCGCTGTCTTCGAGGCCACGCACGGCAGCGCGCCAAAGTACAAGGGACTTAACAAGGTCAACCCGACCGCGCTGATTCTCTCCGGCATGCTGATGCTGCGTCACCTGGGCGAGCTCGACGCCGCCGACCGATTGGAAAAGGCCGTGGGAGACGTGATCGCCGAAGGAAAAGACGTCACCTACGACATGAAGGCCGACCGCAACGATCCCACCGCCGTCGGCACCAAGGAAATGGCCCAGGCGATCTGCAAGAAGTTGCAGAAGTAGGGGCGAGCGTTTTTGACAGGCGGAAGCGACTGTATCCGTCAATTTCGAATCTTGCGCCGCCGCCAGCAATCTCGTAATTGTAAGGCCCTGTATGGGCAATTTCGTATTGGCTATACCGGCTCTTCGTAGGTGTGGGCGTGCGTGGGCACTTCGCAATATACGCCTCGACCTTTTTCAGTGTAGCCGCTGAGGCCGCATGACCAATTTCTTTAGCAGCTTTGGCGTTTGCAGCGAGTCCCAGCGCGCCGCGCGCGATCTTCAAACCGTTTTCCAGCTTGAGGCCGTTTTGGCTGGCGTCGTAAGTCCCTGAATCGTTCCGACCGCGTTGCCCGCGGCGTCAAATGCGACGAGCGCGCCGCTGGCTGTTCGAGCGACAGTGCCACCCTTGCTGAGTGCGGCGGTGAGACCGCCAGTGCCTACAGCAACAAGAACCTGGCCGCTGGCGGTGGCGATTGTGACCGCGGTATCGTATTCCCCCTCGCGATCCTCCTTCGTGACTCCGATCAATTCCAACTGGCTAGAACTCAGCCCCCAGAGTCGCCACATTCTTAACCCAGGGCGATTGCCCTAAAAAAGCCACACAACAAAAAAAACACAAAAACCAACAACAAACACCAACTAGAAAACGACCTATGGTTCGGACGCAATTGTGCTAGCAGCGCGTTTCTCGAAGTTTTTGCAGCTAGCACAAAACGCATTTTTGCTCGAATGCCGGAAGATGCTTTGCACGCAACGCTTTAAGGTGCAATCGCCCTGATTCTTAACCGCGGTTGCCGAGCCATTGACAACGGCTTTGCCGCCAACCTTGAGTCCCGCTGCCGCCGCGGCGGTCACTTCGCCTGGTAGTTGGGCGGCAGACTGCAATTTGAGAGCCAGCTGGCTGGAGCGAACCATCTCCGGCGTCACCACTCCCGTCAACTTGCCCACCATCTGATTGCGTCGAATAACCGCCCCCAAAAGGCCGCCATCACCGCCTGCACCTTTGGGAGCGAACTGCCCGCCAGCCGAAGTGCCCGTGGGCTGGCGCGGATGATCGGCTTCGTTCCATTCGATCAAGCCCGCGCAATAGCCTTCATAGAATTGTTCGGCGCGGCGCAGCGCCACGCCTTCTTCGGCCTCTTTACGCTGCACGGCGCCTAGTTTTTCTTCGGCTTGTGTGGAAATGATCGCGGTCCATTCCAGAATCTCGCGGTCGCGGCGGGCGGTGTTCTCCACAACGTCGAGCCTTCGCAACTCGTCCGCGTGACGTCTTGAGTACAAGGCCAATCTTTCTAATTCCGCGCGCTGAGCACGGGCGCGAGCGTCTGGGCGTACAATGCGTGGGATCGGCTTGCCGAGGAGCAATTGAGCAGATAGCCAAGCTTGGCTCGGGGGCGAGCCGTCTGATGGCATTGCAGCGCCAATTGTTTCACGGCCATCCATCAGCGTCTCTCCTTGCGGGGTGCAACAAAAAAGCCCGCAGTCGGCGCCCACCTGTAAGATGGGCGCCAACTACGGGCTCTTCTAGATACTCGCTATCGAGAGTCTTCGCGACCCGGCCGAGCTCTTCGGATACCCCGGCCACTGGGCGCGGCCGTGTTCAACAAGCTAGTCAATGAATTCGTGCAACTGTATCGACGCTCGTTAACAATTTCAATCCATAGAATTAACCACTCGTGTTAAGGGCTAGTTAGAAGCGACTAGTTACGTGTTGCACTTCATGTCGAGCAGCGACACCATTGAGGGGCGAATTGCTTTGGGAAAATTTCGTCCACGTTTATACGACGAGATGCAAATCAGCGTCATCGAACGCCAATTCGTGCCATTGAGGGCGCCAATTCTGCAGCGCAGGAGCAGCGAGCTCGGCGTATCCAGCGCGATTCGCCCTACGAGGTCAGAGCGTAGCTGCGTCTCTTGCACTCCGTTTCTCGCGCAGCTTTGCGATCATCTCATTTCTTATCCGTCTTCAAATAGTCGTCGATCACTTTCGCCAGATCCGCTTCTTGCGAGGCGTCGGCGATTTTGCCGGATCGATCGATCAAGTAGCGCGTGGGAAGAGCCCTCGCGTGATACGGTTTCAATGGCGCCGGTCCTGACCAAACCGCCTCGATTCCCTTCCAACCACGTTTTTTCACGAGAGCCGCCGGACCTTCCTGGTCGTCATCGACGCTGACGGCCAGGACGACGACCTTGTCGGCCCATTCGGGATGCGCTTCAATGATCTTGGGCGTCGCGTCGAGTTGCTCCATACACGGTTTGCACCAGCAGGCCCAGAAATCGACGACCACGATCTTGCCGGCATAGTCCGAAAGCTTGCGCTGCTCGCCGTCCTCTAAGCGCGTGAACTCGATGTCGGGCGCGATCGCGCCGGGCGTAAGAGGTTCGCCCTTCCCGAAGAGATTCAATTCCTTCACGTCGCCGCGCACAAGGCTGACGACCTGTGCCTTGGCGTCCTCTTTATCAGCCGACGTCACCGTCAGCCGCACGACGGTTCCGCGCGGGCCGCGAATCATACCTCTTCCATCGTGAGCCCGACAATGATCTTGGGCATTTCGGAGGCCTGCCCAATCGCGAGAATCTGATCTCCTGGCTTGAACAATCCGCTCTTTTCGGCCGGCGAATTGGGTAGGACTTTA
>DASXPZ010000906.1:0-2046 GCA_036493275.1 Pirellulales bacterium | reverse complement strand
AACCAGTTTCGCGTTCTTCGTCGCGTGTTGAAATGCTGGCAAAACTGCCGTCTGAGCAATGTGCCCGAGGCCGACGACGGCGTAGCGGATATGAGTTCCCGGCCTCGGCCGTTGCCGCGTAGATCGCCTGCCACGCTCCGTTAATGGCGGCCGGATGCCGGCTCGCGACCACAACGGCGGAGCCACACGCCGGAGATCCCCCCTGCCCTTTTTCAATCGTCCGGCCCAAGCCGGAGAAGTTGAAACTTTATTATTTCGACGTTTTATCATCCGGGAATATGACCCGGTAGAAAACTTCTTGTGAATCAGGTATTCACCTACCGACCTCAGCGCTTTTCTTCTTTCCCTTTTTAGGACCAGGAGCTTTGCCAGGATCGCCCTCGGGGTAGGGTCTAACTTGTGCACGGTCGGCCCACGCGTTCCATTTGGCCATGAGTTGCTTTGCCTTCTTTGGTTCTGCCGCGGCCAGATCATGGAGTTCCGTTCGATCCGCTTTTAGATTGTAGAGCTCCCATGGCCCCTCGCGGCCCAGACGGACCAACTTCCAGTCGCCGTCCCGAACGGCGGCGTTGCCTTCGTGTTCCCAGAACAGTGCGTCGCGTTGAATTGGTTCATCGGCGAACGCCGGCAGCAGGCTGCGGCCTTCCATCGGCAGGATGGAATGGCCTTTAAAATCCTTCGGGTACTTGGCATTCGCGACTTCAACGCAGGTGGCCATAATATCAATCAGATGGCCGGGCTGCGCGCGGAGCTGGCCCCCTTCCTTGATGTGGTCGGGCCAGTGGACCACGAGCGGCGTGGCGATGCCGCCCTCGTGATTGTAATGTTTGTAGCGGCGAAACGGCGTGTTTTCCAATGTTGCCCAGGATTGGCCGCAAAAGATGTTCGAGTCCGCCGAGCCGGGCGGCTTGCCATCCAGACGGCCATTCGGACCGCTTTCGGCGTTCCCGCCGTTGTCGGAAAGAAAGAGGATAAGGGTATTATCGAGCTCGCCGCGCTGGCGGAGTGCGGCCACCAACCGGCCAACGGCGGCGTCCATGTGGGCGAGAGTAGCGGCATAAATCGCCATGATATGATCGAACCGGTCCTGTTCCTCGGACGTCAGCATATCCCACGCTCTCACTTCCGGTGGTCGAGGTGAGAGCGCCCACGCTTTATCCACGATGCCAAGCTCGACTTGTTTCGCTCGCCGCTGCTCCCGAAGCTTGTCCCATCCGACCTTATACTTGCCGCGGAATTTGGCGATGTCCTCCTGGGGCGCCATCAGCGGAAAATGGACCGCATTGAACGCAAGATAGAGAAAAAAAGGCTTGGTCTGGTCGCCCGCATCGATGGATTTGATAGCATCATCAACGAAGGCGTCAGTTGTGTAGAAATCGCCACCCAGCGGCTCAGTGATGATTTGGTTATCGCGAGTGATCGGTTTGGGCCGGAAGTAATTCGCGCTTCCTTGAATGATGCCGAAGTAGTGATCGAAGCCCCGCTGCAAAGGCCAGTTGGCCTTCAACGCATCGTTCGTGGCCTGCACGAATTTAGTGACGTGCCATTTCCCCGCCATCACGGTGCGATAACCTGCCTCGCGAAGGACTTCAGGTATTGTAACGCATTGGCTGTTCAGATCACCCTGGTAACCGGGCTGCTTGCGGTCATTAGTCATGTGACCGATTCCGGCTTGATGGGAATAAAGTCCCGTGAGAAGCGCGGCGCGAGTGGGGCAGCACCGGCCAGTGTTGTAAAACTGAGTAAAGCGAAGGCCGTTGGCGGCGAGCTTGTCGATGTTCGGCGTTGGAATCTCGCTGCCGTAGCAGCCGATATCCGAAAAACCCATGTCATCCACCAGGACGACGGCGATATTAGGCCTCTTGGCCGGGGCCGCTGTGGCAACGGAACACAATACACCAAAAACAAGAATCGCCAGAGTCAATGGCGGCACAGGACGAGTTTTGAAAATCATAGGCCGCGAAGGTTAGCAGGCTGGAGCCGTTGTCCAAAGCCAAATCCAAACCGAGCAATTCCCGGAGACATTAGAGCCTCGTTACCTCGTTT
>DASXPZ010000905.1:0-5371 GCA_036493275.1 Pirellulales bacterium | reverse complement strand
CAAGAGGAAGCAACAAACGTGCCACGAACGCCTGCGAAGAAGCATGCGGCGCCTTCTAAACACAATCGATTCCCTAGCACGACCAGTTCAAGGCGCCCATCACTGCCGTCCAGCGCGCCCTTCCTTACACCCAATCATTAGAATTTTCGAAGAAATGGTCCCGAATGCCTAGGGCCGAGAGATAGTTAGCGGTCTTCGCGATTGGTCTTGTAAGGTCGCCCCGACACAAGCGGTATCTTACTTTAGGAAGAGGCTCATTCCCGCGGAGGTTCTGACAGGAGAGTCGAGCAAACCTGCATTGGCTCCCCCGTGCGATCTTCTCGGGTTGAGCCGTGCTTCGTCGATCAGGGAATAACCTTGATTGGTCGTCGCGGAATAGCGGTTGAGCAAAGCCAAGGCGCCATGTCGAGTTTTTTCGGATGGTTTTTGCGGCTTCCACTTTGGAAAGATGCGTCATGCTTAGTGAGCGAACCAGCCGTTGGAGTGGGGCCACCCCTCGTCGTCAGGGCGTGTCGGGCGTATCATGGGGGACAGTGTGGCTATGGCGGACCGTCGCTTTTACGGTGGCCGCGGAATACTCCCATGGACGCCACGATGTCGGTCGGAGACTCTCCCCTAACCCGAGCCAGCCTGCTGTTGAAACTCCGCGACGGGGCCGATCAGGGCGCCTGGCAGGAGTTCATGCGGCTTTATGGGCCGCTGATCTATGGCTTTGCCCGCAAGCGGGGCTTGCAGGACGCCGACGCCGCCGACCTGATGCAGGACGTGCTGCGATCGGTCTCGACCGCCATCGGCCGACTCGACTACGATCGCAATCAGGGGACGTTTCGGGGCTGGCTGTTCACGATTACGCGCAACAAGATTTTCAATTTTCTGGCGGCGCGTCAATCCCGGCCCCAAAGCTCGGGGGGCGGAGCGACGAGCCAGGCGCTCGACAATCTGCCGGACTCCGGCGACGGCGCCGACGTCTGGGAGTTGGAATATCAGCGGCGGTTGGCGGCCATGGCCATGGAACAGGTTCGCACCGAGTTCCAGGAGAATACCTGGCAGGCGTTTTCGCTCACCGCGGTCGATGGGCTTTCGGCGGCAGAGGTCGCCCGGCGATTGAGCATGACTCCCGGAGCGATTTACGTCGCGAAGAGCCGCGTGCTCGCGCGTTTGAAAGAACAAGTAGAGACCCTGCGGCGGCAGGAAGAAGGTTAACATGAAGACCGGCGCCATTTGCCCACAGCCAGAAGAACTTCGCCAGTTGCTCAACAGCTCGCTCTCGGGCGAGCGAAGCCAGGAATGCACGCAACATCTCGATTCGTGCGAGTGCTGCCAGGCTAAGCTCGAAGAGATCGCGACCGAAGGGACCAAGCTCTCGCAAGTCGTGATGCATTTGAAAGAGGCTGAGCCCATGGCCACGTCGGCCTATTGGCCCGCTCTCAAGGCGCTCGAGACCGACGTCTCGCAGACCACGACGCCCCTCTCCAGCAGTCCGCAGCCCGGCGTCCGCACGCGCGATGTTTCGCTGGCGTTCTTGCAGCCCCCGAGCGACACCGTCTACCTCGGTCGTTTGGCCCAGTTCGACGTAATGCGTGTTTTGGGGCGCGGCGGCATGGGAGTGGTGCTCGAGGCGTTCGATTCCCGACTGCAACGGAACGTGGCGATCAAGGTGCTCGATCCCGAATTGGCCGGAGATGAGATCGCTCGTCAGCGATTCTGCCGCGAGGCCCGCGCCGCCGCGTCGATCTCGCACGAAAACGTCGTGGCGGTTCATCAGGTCGAAAAGGCGGGCGAAGAAGGCCTCCCCTATCTGGTGATGCAAGTCATCAATGGCGAATCGCTCGAACAACGCCTGACGCGCGAAGGGCGGTTGCCGCTGCGCGAAATCGTGCGAATTGGCATGCAAGCCTCGCACGGGTTGGCGGCAGCCCATGCGCAAGGTTTGATTCATCGCGACATCAAGCCGGGCAATATTCTGCTCGAAGCGCCGCAGGATCGCGTGAAGTTGACGGATTTCGGCCTGGCGCGCGTGGCGGAAGACGTCAAGCTGACGAGGACCGGATATGTTTCCGGCACGCCTCTCTACATGGCGCCGGAGCAGGCGCTCGACGAACCAACAGACCACCGGGCCGACCTGTTCAGTCTGGGCGCCATTCTTTACGAAATGTGCGCCGGGCATCCGCCGTTCACCGGCAATTCGGTGCTGGTCATCTTGCGACAGATCGCCGACACCAAACATCGACCGCTGCGCGAGATCGACCCGACGATTCCGCAGTGGCTTTCCGAGACAATCGATCGGCTGTTGGCGAAGAAGCCGGCGGACCGCATTCAAACCGCGGCCGAACTGGCGGAATTGTTCGACTTCCACTGGGCGCTGATGAAGACGACGTCCGAGGAATTGCCCTCGGTCTGCCAGGTGGCGGTCAAAAAGCGCCAACGGCGGAATCTATTGATCGCCAGCGGCGTCGGCGCCTCGTTTCTGGCGCTCGGGTTGCTCGGCGGAATGTTCCTGGCCAACCGGAGAGGTTCTGCCGCGATCGAGCCAGTCTCGACGGCTTTCCCGATCGCGGTGTTGCAGGCGAACGCCGGCGCGGTGTGGTCGGTTTCGTTCGATCCGACAAGCAAGACCGTGGCGATGGGAGTCGAGGACGGCAAGGTTCGGCTCTGGGATCTGGCGACGCAGCGCATCACGTCGACGATCGACGCCTCGCGCGGCGCCGTGTGGAACGCCCGCTTCGCGCCGAACGCCGAGCTATTGGCCACGAGCGGCAACGACGGCCAGATCAAGATTTGGAAGCCGTCGCAGAACGAAGCGATCAAGACCTTCAAGCAAAATCACGGCGTCCGCGGGTTGGCGTTCGCTCATGATGGCAAATCGCTCTACGCCGGCGACCGCGATGGCGAATTGCGCCTCTGGTCGCTCGACGCCGACGAGCCATTGGCCCAAGCAAAGCAGGAGGGGGAGATCTACGCAGTGGCCGTCTCTCCGGATGGCGAAACCTTGGCTGCCGCCGGCAACGGCAAGGTAGTGCAGCTTTGGAACGCCAAATCGCTGACCCCCAAGATTTCGCTCGAAGGGCACAATGGCCCGATCAACGGCCTGGCGTTTCATCCGGACGGTCATCAATTGGCATCAGTCGGATGGGATAGCAAGGTTCGCATCTGGGACGTGGCCAGCGGCGAGTTGCTTCATACCTGCAGCGGACACGGCGGCGAAATCTGGGGAGTCGCATTCTCGCCCGATGGGAGCATGCTGGCGACCGGCGGATTCGACGGCGCGGTGAGAGTCTGGAACACCGAAAAAGGGAAGCTGATGGCGACCTTTTTGGGCCACAAAGCGGTCATTCACACCGTCGCGTTCAACTCGGACGGCAAGTTGCTGGCGTCCGGTGGACGCGATGGCGCCGTCCGTGTGTGGGAGATTGAAGAGGAGTGACATTCGAGGCTTGGGACTTTAGGCCTGAGGCTTTGAGGAAGACTCGATTGGCGCGTCGGTTCGCGCTCCGCAGAGTGAGCCGTGATTGATTCTGCATCCATCGCGGCTCGCCTTCCCTGGCTAATACCCGTAGTGGGCCGCCGCGTGGAGCTTGGCTTGCTCGTCGTTCGTCAATCCCGCGATCCGGCTAGGGTCGAAAGAATGATCGCGCGTCAGGTGTTCCCAAAAGGTCATGCCGCTGACGCCGGCTTCGGGGACTTCGATCGTGCGGAGCCAGATGCTCAGTTCGTTCGCGCGCAAATTGCGCAACCACTTGCTAGGGGGCCTGCCATGGCGGGAGCGGCGCGAAGGATCCGGTCGATGCAGCGCGTCTTCGCGCGGCTCATCCGCTGCTCCCTTGATTCGGCTGAAGCGAACTTCGTCCGGAACGAGGCTTTCTTCGAGATAACCCTCCTTGCCCTCGTAGGGTTCGCCGGTCCTCTTGTTGATGGGCGTGGTGACCCCGCTCACTTTCCAGCGGCCGGCCGCCCAACTCTCGCGCTCGAACCAGCGCCAGGTGTTGTTCTCCGTCACTCTCCAGTGGGTGGCGGCTGCGCTTTCGGCGACCGTCGATGTGCTCGCGGCTCTCGCGACATCTGGTTCGGTGAATCGGATGGTGGCGGTCGCCAGTTCTTCCAGGCTCTCGGCGCGGAGCTTTTCGGCGAGCGTGAAGAAGCCGAAGCTGAGCCAAAAGGCGAATTGTCGTCGGGTCATGGTAGATCCAGTGAATCCTAGTGGCGCCGCGCTCTCGCGCGCCGCGCAGAAGATTCGGATCGAAACAGCCCTCCTTGGAGACGGGTTCCTTCAGAGAAATCCCTTCCTTCCTAGCACAATCCTAGGGCGCTGGCTATTTGTCGCCCAACGATGAAAACGGAAAATCGCCGTTCTCATTACACATGTGTAAGGTGCCGCGCAAGGTACCGCTTTTGCTTTTACCTCGATGTCCTCGCAATGCTGCGAATCGACAAAAATCGAGGCTCGAAATTGCCCGCCTAAAGGGCGAACACAGCCTATTCCGAAGGCATGGACTACGCATGGCTCAACCCGCTTTTTGCCTCTGATCGCTTCAATCCTCTTTCTCGGAATTCGTCTGATAGACACCCATTTCTCGCGACGTCATTGAGCGCAAGAGCGAGCTTGCGACAGAAGTTTGTCGCCCCACCCCTGAACCATCACCCCCTGTTTCACCCCTAGGCTCCAAATCACGACCCCCGCGCCGGCGGTTAGTTTCACGTGGTCCCGAGTAGCGCGCGCACGGCCGACGATCGAACTCAAATTGTTTCCTCCTACTGGATTGCCATGATCGCACCTTATCGAACCACTGAAGAACCGGGGCCTGAATCCGCCGCGAACAAACCAGGCCACGCAATGTCTCAACTGGAACGACTTCATGAGGCCATCACCGCCGCGGCCGAGCTGCTGCCGACAACCGGACCGATCACATCGTTCGCCTTCCTCAATACGTTGAGCGCGCTGGAAGACATGCCGTTCGAAGAGGGCATTGAGCATGGCGCCGAGTTGTATGGCTGCCAGCCGTGGCTCTCGGAGGAGCGCTATCGGACGTTCATCGCGGAGCATCGGATCGACCCCGATGATCTGGCCACGGTGTTGTACGAAAGCTTACGGCAGAACGGCGAATCGCGGGTTGGCCCGCTCTGTTCCCGATTCGATCTGCGCTCGGCAATGCTCAAATACGCGCTCCCTTCCGGGCCGCTGGCCGAGCTGCGCTGGTTTATCGAAGAAAACAACTCGCTGTCGAAATTCCGAGACGACGTCTCGACGGGGGTCAAACGTCAGCTTCTCGAAGAGACGCGCCAGTGGCTAATGACCGAAGTCGTGAGCGCCAAGCCAACGAGCAACCAGACTGCCGATCCCTATCTTGCAGTAGTGAGCGAGCTCGCGCAAGAA
>DASXPZ010000904.1:0-4762 GCA_036493275.1 Pirellulales bacterium | reverse complement strand
TGTCATCCAATACGGCCTGAATGAAATCGTCTGTCAGACGGACCGAGAGGTTGGCGTTCTGGAACAAGATCGAGCTATAGGCTTCGCCGTTGAAGTTCGATTCGTACCCGTTCTCGATGAGGATGCGGGCCTTCTTCTCTTCCTTCAGCTTGCACTCGATGAACTCCATGACGTCCGGGTGCCAGACCTTGAGCGATTGCATCTTGGCCGCACGGCGCGTCTTGCCACCACTCTTTACCACGGCCGCAATCTGGTCGAAAACCCGCATGAACGACAGCGGACCCGAGGGCTTGCCGCCGCCGGACAGCTTCTCGCGATGCGAGCGTAGCGTGGAAAGATCGGTCCCCGTGCCCGAGCCGAACTTGAACAACATGGCCTCGCTGCGGGCGAGCTCCATGATGTCTTCCATGCTGTCGTCGACGCTCTGAATGAAACAGGCCGAGCCTTGGGGAAACTCGTAGGGGTTCTCCGGACGTCGCACTTCCTGAGCTTCGAGGTCGAAATGCCAATTGCACTGCGATCCCTTCACGCCGTACTGATGGAACAGGCCGACGTTGAACCACACCGGCGAATTGAATGCTCCGTGCTGGTGCAGGCAGAGCCACGACAAATCGCGATAGAATCGTTCGCAGTCGCTGGGCGTGGCGAAGTAGCCGTCCTTCTCGCCCCAATCGGCAATCGTCCGGCTGACCCGGTGGATCAGTTGGCGAACGCTGTTCTCGCGCTCTGGGGTGGCCACCTCTCCGTAGAAGTATTTGCTGCAGACGACATTGGTCGCCAATTGGCTCCAGGTCGAGGGAACTTCGCAGTCGTTCTGCTCGAAGAGAACGTCACCGTCTTCGCCTTTGATGGCGGCGGTGCGAATTTCCCACTGAACGGTCTCGAACGGATCGGCCGCGTCGACCGGACAAAAGTCGGAGTTGATAACCAGTCCGTTCGGAAACCGACGAACCGGCTTCTTCTTGGCCGCCGAGGCCGTGACGCGTGATTGCGTGGCGCCTGTATCTTGCTGGGTCATGAGGGCATCCTTTCCAGTAGTATACAAATTTATACTACAATAGAAATGTCTTCGGCAGGCGGCCGGTCCCGGGATACCATTCCTGGGCCCTGCTTCCTTGTTTTCCCGGACTCCCCATCTTTCGGGGAATGCACGCTATATATTGTAGCTGATCAATAAGACAGGTACAACATCAAGTGCAGGAGCCAAGTCTACACGTTTTGAATCGACTGTCAATGAAATTCTAACAATGGCACAACCTACTGCCAAAACTGTACTTAGAACGCACGTTCGGGAACCTCGCCGAGTCGGTCTCGGCGGGCGGAGCGGTGATAAAAGGTTGTGGGCCCTTTCGTTGCGGCGATTCGTGCTAGCTGCGAGATCTCTGCCGTTGGCCCAAGAAGTTTTTAATGGACGATTGGGACCCTGATCCCTTAGGTCCGGCACTCGTCACCCGGGGACCGCTACCTTCCCAAACGACCCAATAGAAAAAGGCCGCCACCCAGAAATGGGGCGGCGACCTTTGAGAAGGCGCATTGATTGGCTGACCGACAGACGTTGGTGTCTAGCCTACCAGAATCTTGCTGACGCGGACCTTGGTGTGCAATTGGCGATGGCCTGTCTTGCGGCGCGAATTCTTTCGCCGACGCATCTTTTGCACGACCAGCTTGGGTCCCTGCGACACGCCCACGACCTCGGCGACGACCGCTGCCCCGGCAAGCGTGGGCTGGCCGATCTTGGTGCCGGAATCGTCCCCAAAGGCCAGGACCTGGTCGAAACGCAACTCATCCCCCGCGCTTGCTTCGCGGTAATCGAGCTCGAACTCCAGACCTTCGTGGACTTTATATTGCCGTCCGCCGTCGACGATGATCGCGTACATCGCTGCGTTCCCGTAATCGCTGTTTGTCAGTTACAAGCCGGCGGCTGATGCCGCGGCAGTTCGCCGAGACAAAAACCCGGCGAACCTACGAATATCCAGATTTTGAGCCTTGCAGTGTAGTGGACCACCAGCCGCGCGTCGAGGGTCAACGGGCCTGGAATTTGATGTCCCGGCCGTTGGAATCGAAGGTTTCGACCAGCAGATGCTCCGGGGGGACCCCCTCCCGCCCGTAAATCTGCACCGAGATTCCGGCGTCGTCCTCGATTTTGGCCAATTCACGGCGTTTCTTGTTGTTCAGATACGTTGCCACCTCGTCAGCCACTGTGACAGCCACCTTCGAAGCATCCTCCTGTTGGCTGGCCAAAATCAGCATGCGTACGACCTCGATGGCCATGCTCTCGGCGGTTTTGACAACGCCCGTTCCCTCGCAGCCAGGGCAATCCTTGAACACGCTCCGCTTGAGGCTGGGGCGAATCCGTTGGCGGGTCATCTCAATCAGGCCGAAGGGGCTGGTCCGCAAGATCTTGGTGCGGGCCCGGTCGCGTTTGACGGCGTCTCGCAGGGCGCGCTCCAATCCGCGGCGGTGCCTTTCTTTGCGCATGTCGATGAAGTCGTTGACGATCACGCCACCCAAATCACGCAGCCGTAATTGCCGCGCAATTTCTTTGGCGGCCAGCAGATTCATCTGGTAGGCGGTCTCCTCGGCCGAATCGTCGGCGCGGAAGTTACCGCTGTTGACGTCGATGGCCACCAGGGCCTCGGTCTGATCGACGACGATCGAGCCTCCTTGTCGCAGCGGCACCTTGCGCTGGTGAATGCGGCCGATCTCTTCGTCGAGCCGGTACTTGTGGAACAGCGGCTCTTTGCCTTCGTAGAGTTGCAGCCGATGAACGTAGCGCGGCATGACGATCTGCAAAAACTCTTTGGCGCGCTCGTAGGCCGAGGGCTCGTCGATGTAGATCGCGTCGACGTCGCCGGTAAAAATGTCCCGGATCGTGCGAATGATCATGTCGCTCTCTTCGTAGATCCCGACCGGCCCGGTCGTCTTCTTCAAACGTCGCACGATCACCTTCCAGAGGCGCAGCAGGTAGGCCAGATCTCGCGAGAGCTCTTTCTTAGTACGGTCGATACCGGCGGTGCGAATGATGAAGCCGACCCCTTTCGGCGGATTCAGCTCGATCATCACGTCGCGCAGCTTGCGGCGAACGTCGTCGTCTTCGATCTTGCGCGAGACGCCGACGCGCCCCAGGGCCGGCATCAGCACCAGGTATCGCCCCGGAATGCTGATGTAGGTCGAAAGCGTAGGGCCCTTGGTGCCGATCCCTTCTTTGATGACCTGCACTAGCACTTCGTCGCCGCGGCGCAGGATGTCTTGAATCGGGGGTTTGATCCGCGGCCGCAGTCCCGGTCGGAAGCGCCGCGTGCGCGGTCCTTTTCCGCCACCGCCGCCCCCTTCTTCATCGGTGCCGTCGTCCCCCAAGTCGTCGGCGTCACCGTTGCCATTGCCGCGATGTCCGCGCGCGCCCGGATCGTCGATTGCCTTGTTGGGGTCGTAGCCTCCCTGGCGAAAGTAGTGCGGCTCGACGTCGCTGATGTGCAGAAAGCCATTGCGCCCCACGCCAAAGTCGACAAACGCGGCCTGGATGCTGGGCTCGAGATTGACGACCTTTCCTTTGTAAATGTTGCCGACGTAGTTGTCCTGGCTGCTGCGCTCGATGTAGAGCTCTTCCAGCACGCCGTCCTCCACGATCGCGATCCGGCATTCCTCCGGTTGCGACACGTTGATCAGCATTTCTTGCTTCATTCTAAATCCTTCTGGGTCTCGTGTGTTTGTCGGCGGGCGCCGGGCCGCGGTTTGGTCCGCTCGGCGTCCACGCTGGGGATGTCTCATGCCAGCCTCACGCTGCTGCGCGTGGCAAACGAACCTGACTCCTGCAACTCGGTAAGCTCCAACGCGGAGAGGACGTCGCGGGCTCGCAAGCTCCCTTCACGGGCGACTCGCAAGCGGAACCGCAAGCGACCCTCTTCGACGCTAGCGCCGAGCAAATAATCTCGCATGTCGACCGCTCGCTTTTCACGGCGCTCGACCCAAAACGTGGGACGGGCGAGCAAGCGCTCGACGCGACCCGTGACTTCGGCTTGCCACTCGCGCGGCAAGGGAAATTCGTAATCGACTTCACGCGCCGTGCTGTGAGGCGCGCCGGAGGGCAACTCTTCGATCCGCACAGGGAACAAACCTGCCGGGGCGGCGCGACGCAGCGCCTCAAGCAGATCGTCGTACGTTTGAACGGCGTTAGGCTCAGACGCCTCAGCATTCCCTACGCTCACAGTCTGCACCGAATCGACGTTCAATTCCACGTCGACCACCTCGTCCGTTCCGGCCTCGCCCATCGGCAGGGCCGAGGGGAAGTGAATCCGCGGACGGGGATGAAAGCCGCCGCTCATCGCCAGCGGCGCGCCCGCGCGACGAAACAAACGCTCCCACGCGCGCGCCAGGTCGAGATGACCCGTCAGCCGCAGGTCTCCCGTCTTGGTGAAGCGGATGCGTAGTTTGCGGGACGTCATTGGAATGGTTTCGTCACGTGATGCGGAACTCGAAACTCTGTTATTCGCTTTGTATCTTTCACTCACGTAGCGTCTATCACTTGCTTTCGATCGATTCTGCCGAGGACCGGCGCTTCTCGGCTCTTACTCTACCGCGTCGGGCACCGCCTTTTTCAATTGCTCTTTCAAATAGCTGGTCACGTCGAGCGCGTTTTCGAGCGTTAGCGCATGCGCCGCGACGGCCTCGCACTGCTCCAAGGTGATCCCGCGGCAGATCCGCTTGATTTCCGGAATCACGGACGAAGGGACGCTCAACTGCCGCAGCCCCATGCCGATCAGCA
>DASXPZ010000903.1:0-4257 GCA_036493275.1 Pirellulales bacterium | reverse complement strand
GCGAAGGCGGGAAGGCGTGGCAAGAGTATCGCGATAAGGTCTACACCCGCTTGGTGGCCGAGGCCAGCCCGAACGGCGCCTGGAACCAAGGCTACATCGGCACGATTTACACCACTGCAATCAACCTGACCATCCTGCAATTAGAAGACGCCATGCTGCCGATTTATCAGCGCTGACCGGAAGGTTGCGTTGATGCGGTTGGCCGGCGTGACGACATCGACTCCCGCCCCAGTCCACGGGACCGCTCGCCCGCAAGTTTGGACGAACGACACTGACGTACCCCATTATGGCGCCCCTGAGCTTTCGCCCGGCAGACGTCTGCCAGGCAGCAACCTTGAATTCGAGGAATGTCCGATGACCGTGGAACAGAAAGGCGTGATTGATTCGGCGGCCATTCGCCAGCTTGGCGAAGCGCGGGAGAAGATCATCCATCAATTGTCCGAAGTGATCGTGGGCCAGACGGCGGTGATCGAAGAGATCCTGATCTCGATGTTCAGCCGGGGCCACTGCATGCTCGAAGGCGTGCCGGGCCTGGCGAAGACGTTGATGATCAGCACGCTGAGCCGCACGCTTGATCTACAATTCAGCCGCATCCAATTCACGCCCGACCTGATGCCGGCCGACATGACCGGCACCGAGATCATCGAGGAGAATCGCAGCACCGGCGCCCGCGAATTCCGCTTCCTCGAAGGTCCCCTGTTCGGCAACGTCATTCTGGCGGACGAAATCAACCGCACGCCCCCCAAGACGCAGGCCGCGCTGCTCGAAGCGATGCAAGAGCGGCAGATTACGGCGGGCCGCGTGCGTCACCGCCTCCCCGATCCGTTCTTCGTGCTGGCCACGCAGAACCCGATCGAGCAGGAAGGGACTTATCCGCTACCCGAGGCGCAACAAGACCGCTTCATGTTCAAGGTGTTCGTCAACTATCCGTCGTTCGACGAAGAGTTGGAAGTGGCCCGCCGCACGACGACCACGATGGCCGACCACGTGGTGCCGGTCCTCTCGGCCGACGAAATCCTGGCGCTACAGCGGTTGGTGCGCGAAGTGCCCGTCTCGGATCACGTGATCCGCTATTGCCTGTCGCTGGTGCGGCAGACTCGCGTCGGTCAGCCGGGGACGCCGGACTTCGTGCAAGATCAGTTGAACTGGGGCGCGGGTCCTCGCGCGGTGCAGTTCTTGGTGTTGGGCGGCAAGGCCCGGGCGCTGTTGCACGGTCGCACGCACGTCACCGTCGAAGACATCCAGGCGCTGGCCAAGCCCGTGCTGCGGCACCGCCTGGTGGTCAACTTCGCCGCCGAAAGCGAAGGCATCTCCACCGACAACGTGATCGACCGTCTGCTCGCCGTGACCCCCACCAAAGAAGACGAACTCACCAATGACCCCAGATTCCAAAAGATTTTTGCATCCTGAGACGGTGCAGCAGATCTCGCACCTGGAAGTGCGGGCTCGTCACATCGTCGAAGGATTTCTGTCCGGCACACACCGCAGTCCGTACTTCGGCCAGTCGATCGAGTTCTTGCAGCATCGCGAATATGCGCGCGGTGATGACTTGCGCCACATCGATTGGAAAGTCTGGGCCAAGCAGGACCGTTACTACGTCAAGCAATACGAGGAAGAGACCAACCTCCGCTGTACGCTCGTGGTCGACGTTTCGTCCAGCATGCGCTACGGCTCCGGCCCGCTGAACAAGTACGAATACAGCGCCACCATCGCGGCCAGCCTGGCCTATTTGCTGCTCAGGCAGCAAGACTCGGTGGGCTGCGTCTCTTTCGACGATTCCACGCGCGTGGTCGTGCCGCCGCGCACCAAGCGCAATCACTTGCACGCGGTCATCCAGGCGCTTGAAGTCAGCCGCCCGAACGAAAAGACCGACATGTTTCGCATCTTGCGCAACGTGGCGGAAGAGTATCCCCGCCGCGGCATGATCGTGCTGATCTCGGACTTGCTCTGCGAGCGCGACGGCCTGTTCCGCGGGCTGCGGCTCCTCAAGCAGCGCGGTCATGACGTGCTGGTGTTTCACGTAATGGACGACGATGAGCTCGATTTCGAGTTTTCCGGCTCCACCCGCTTCGAGGGGCTGGAGTCCGACGACAAGCTGAATTGCAATCCCCGCGCGCTGCGCGAGGGTTATCTAGAGGCGCTGAACGCTTACCTCGATGAGGTTCGCCGCGGCTGCGCCAAGAACGTTTGCGATTACGCGCTGCTGCGGACCAGCATGTCGCTGGATGTGGCCTTGGCGACCTATTTGAGTAACCGACTGGGAATGCATCACCGGAACTAACGCCTACGGATTGTTGTGCGACGGTGCTACTTCGTCGCCCTGAGCAGCGCGGCGTTTCTTCCGGATAACGAACTGAGAATTGGCTGAAGCGTTTATGAGTTCCTTTGTAAATTCCGGCTTGCTGTGGGGTCTGGGGATCCTGGCGCTGCCGATCTTGATCCATCTGATCAATCTGATGCGGCAGCGCCGCGTCCATTGGGCAGCCATGGAGTTCTTGCTGATCAGCAAGAAGAAAAACAACACCTGGATCAAGCTCAAGGAGCTGTTGCTGCTATTGCTGCGCATCGCCGCGGTGGCGGCCGTGGTGCTGATTCTGGCGCAACCACTATTGCAAAACCAGTGGGCCCGGTTGTTCGGCGACATGAAGACCAATCACGTCATCCTGCTGGACGACAGCTACTCGATGTCGGACCGCTGGGGAGACACCACGGCCTTCGAGCAGGCCAAGGGAATGATCGAGAGGCTCGGCGCCCAGAGCGCGCGCCAGCCCACGCCGCAGACCTTTACCATTTTGCGATTCAGCCAGGCGCAGCAGGGCGAGAGCGGCGCGCAATACGATCTGAATCGCGAGAAGGTCGATTCCAAATTCGAGACCAGCCTCTCCGATCGGCTGAAGACGTTGCAACCATCGCAATCGTCGGTCGGCCTGGAGCCGGCCCTGGCCGCGGCCGCCAAGTTGATTCCGGAAACGGCCGGCGAAGACACCGTGCTCTACATCGTTTCGGACTTTCGCGCCCGCGATTGGGAAGACCCAGTTGCCGTGGCCGAGCAACTCGAAAAGCTGAGCGGCGAAGTCGCCGACATGCACCTGGTGAACTGCGTCGACGCGGCGCGGATGAACGTCTCGATCACCGGGCTCGCGCCGCTGGGGGGCACGCGCGCAGCCAACGTGCCAGTTCCGATGAGTGTGACGGTGAAGAATTTCGGCTCTACGCCGGTCGAGAACGTCGACGTGCTTCTGGCCGAAGATGGGCGCGAGCGACCGTCGATCACCATCGACCAGATCGCGCCGGGCAAGAGCGAGACGCGCCGCTTCGAAGTCTTCTTTCCGACCGCCGGCACGCACCAGGTGACGGCCAAGCTGCCGCCCGGGGACGCGGTGCAGACGGACAACGAACGTTTTGCCCTGGTCGATTTGCCGCTTAGCGTTCCGGTGCTGCTCGTCGACGGCGATGAAGGCTCGAAGAACGCCCAATTCTTGGGCGCGGTGTTTCAACCCGGTGGCCAGGTTCGCACTGGTTTGCAACCACAGATCGAGCGTCCGGAATTTCTCAACAATCACGGCCTGGAAAAATATCGCACGATCTATTTGACCGATATCGAGCGTTTGGATTCCACCGCAATCGCGGCGCTTGAGACCTACGCGAAGAACGGCGGCTCGGTCGTCTTCTTCGTCGGTCCCAAGACGCAATCCAAGTTTTTCAACGACAAGCTCTATCGCAACGGCGAAGGACTTTTTCCGGCGCCGCTATTGCGCGAGACGCAATTGCTGGTCTCAGCGTTGGAGAAAGGCTCGGACATCGAAACGAGCGACCAGGGAGTGTTTCAGATCTTCTCCGGCGAGCGCAACAGTTACCTGGCTGGCGTAACAGTCGACAAGTACTTCTCCGTTCCCAAGGCCTGGACCAACAAGCCCGATCCCGGCTCGACGGTGCTGGCCAAGCTTCGTAACGGAGACCCGCTGGTCATCGAGCGCGAGTACGGCAAGGGGCGCGTGGTGGCGATGCTCTCCACCGCTTCGCCCGTGTGGAACAACTGGAGCCGCAATCCTAGTTTCATCGTCGCCCTGCTCGAGCTTCAGTCGCACTTAGGAGGGACCAATCGGAGCGATGAATCGCGAGTCGTCGGTTCGCCGATCAAGCTGCAGCTCGACGCCTCGCAATACCAGCCGAAGGTTCGTCTCCTCTCGCCCGGCATGGGCGAAGGGGGCTCGGTGACGCACGACGCCACCGTTTCTCCGTCCGGCCTGAACGTCA
>DASXPZ010000902.1:0-4495 GCA_036493275.1 Pirellulales bacterium | reverse complement strand
ACGCAACAAGGCGCCCAGCCGCACCGGGAAGTGTCCACAGAGGTTCACTACGCCATCAATCACGCGGCGATCGATCCAGCCGAAGAGGCTGGCCAGCAGTTGCAGCGGCCAGACGACGATCAACTGATAGATACCGTCGATAAAAAACTTGCCGTACGAAAGTTGATAGAGCCGCAGTCCAAACGGCGAGCTGAGCCAGGCGGTCAGCCGAGTGACCGCGATCTGGTCGCCCAAATAGAGATACGCGGCCAGTCCGACGCCGGAGAGGGCCACCAGGGTGCTGAAGACCGCCAGTCCCAGATGCCCATGCTCGCCGTGCGCCGCCGTGGCCGCCACGGTCGAATAGGCCAGCGACGGCGTGTGCGACAAGAAGCGCGCGAAGATGCTGTGCCAATCGAACAAGGCGCCGGCCGCGAGGGCGCAAAACGCCAGGATCGCCAGCGGCAACGTCATCACCGACGGCGATTCGTGCGCGTGGTGGCCGGCCTCGGGCGCGATTCGCTCACGCCCGTAGAACGTGAGAAACAATCCGCGAAACGTGTAGAGCGCAGTCAAAAAAGCGGTGAACAGCGACGCCCAAAACAGAACGGTGTAGAGAGTCGCTCCGGGCCCTCCCTCGCCTCGAACGCCCGCGGCGGCAATGATTGCGTCTTTGCTCCAAAATCCGGCGAACGGAAACACGCCCGAGAGGGCCAAGGCGCCAAACCAGAACGTCCAGCAAGTCTTGGGCATCAAGTGGCGCAAACCGCCGATGCGGCGGATGTCGATCACGCCCCCCATGGCGTGCATCACGCTGCCGGCGGCGAGGAACAATAGCGCCTTGAAGAAAGCGTGCGTGAACAAATGGAACATGCCGGCCGAGATTCCGGCGATCGTTCCGGCGCCGAGTCCCAGGAACATATAGCCCAACTGGCTGACCGTGGAATAGGCCAGGATTCGTTTCAAGTCGGTTTGCGTGATCGCGATCAGCCCGGCGAATAGCGCCGTGAACCCGCCGACCGCGGCGACCGCTTGTTGCGCCTCGGGCGACGCCATGAATAGCGGCGTGCAGCGCGCGATCATGTAGACGCCGGCCGTGACCATCGTTGCCGCGTGCATCAGCGCGCTGACCGGCGTGGGCCCTTCCATCGCGTCAGGCAACCAAACGTGGAGCGGAAACTGCGCGCTCTTGCCGCAGGCGCCGGTGAGGAGACAGAGGCAGATCGCCAGACCGACGGCGCCGCTGACATACAATTCCGGGTGCGCCAGCCGGGCGTGCCCAAGAACACCGGCCACCGCGGGCGCCGCGTCTGTCGGCTGCGTGTCATGAAAATTGAGCGTGCCGTAGGTCACCCAGATCAAAAAGATGGCAATCGCAAAACCGAAGTCGCCAATGCGATTGACCAGAAACGCCTTCTTGCCGGCGGCCACGGCCGAGGGCTTCTCGAACCAGAAGCCGACGAGCAGGTAACTGCTGACGCCCACTGCTTCCCAAAAGACATAGAGCATCACGAAATTGCTGGCCGAGACCAGCATCGTCATCGAGAAGACGAACAGCGACATGTACGTGAAGAACCGCCAGTAACTGGGGTCGTCGTGCATGTAACCCACGGCGTAGATCATCACCAAGGTCGAAACAAACATCACGACGCAGAGCATGATCGCGGTCAGCGGATCGGCGCGCAACGTGACGTCGACGACGAAGTTGAACTCTTTGCCCGCCACGTCCGCGGGAGCGGCGGCGCCATCGACGTTTTCCGCCCCGCGAGCGTACTCATGGTCGATCGAGGCCCAGGTCCAAAGGGTGTAAACCTCTTCGACCGCTTTCTTGGTGGGGTCGCCTGAGGCGTGTTCCGTCCCAGAATCGGTATCGGAAGTTTCCGTTTCGGCAAACGCCGCGTCGGCCGTTACCGTGCGGTTATGAACTTCATAGAGCAGCAATAAGCTGAGGACGAACGAGCCGGCCATGGCGGCGATCACCGGCAGGTGCGAGCGCTCGCGCAGCACGAACTTGCCGAGCGTCGCGACGATCAACGTCGAGGCCAGCGGCAAGGCCGGAATCAACGCCATCAGCAGGTGAATCTTGTCGCCTTCAAACATGGCCGCGGTGCACCAATTCGTCGGGGGAATGCTCCGGCTCCACGCCGGCGGGAGTCAACTCCGGCCAGACCGGCTCTTCGACCTCGGCCTCGGGGAGCTCTTGATCTACAAACGGCAGTTGGTTCGATTCGCGCAGGTGCTGCCACACCGCCACGTCCAACCGTCCGCTGGAATGGAACAGCATCAACACCAGGGCCAACGCGATTGCCGCTTCGCACGCGGCAACGGTCAGAATAAAGATCACCAGCATCTGACCACCCCAGTCGTTATGAAAACGACCCCAGGCGACCAGGCTGATCGACACGCCTTGCAGCATCATCTCCGCGGCCAGGAACATCACGATCATGTTGCGGCGCGCCAAAAAGCCCACCAGCCCAATGCCGAACAGCAAGGCGCCGATGATCAGATAGCCGTGCAATAGTTCGAGCTCACCCATGGCGCGCGCCTCCGGCCGTCTTGGGCATTTGCTTCCCTTGAATCGCGATTGCCACGGCGCCCACCAGCGCCACCAGCAGTAGCGTCCCGGCGACTTCGACCGCGATCAAATGCTTGCTGAAAAGCTGGGCGCCCAAGTGATCCATATGCTGCGGCGAAAGGATCTCCGCCGCGCGGGCTTTCTCTGTCGTCGGATCGACCAGAGGCGCTTGGGCCGAGGCTATGCTGGCAGCCGGGTCGTCCTTCGCAGCGATCGCGGTCGGCGGCGCCAGCGCGTCGGAAATGATCATCGTCAATACGCCAATCATCACGGCGCCCACTGCGGCGCTGGTCAAACCTTCCCAGCTCACGCGATCGTAATAGGCGTGCCCTTCGGATTGGGCGAGCATCAGCACGAACAAGAAGGTCACCAAAATGGCTCCGGCGTAGACCACGATCGTGGCCACGCCCAAAAACTGCGCGCCTTGAAACAAAAACAGACCGGCCGTTCCCAAGAGGGTCATGGCGAACCAGATCGCGCAGTAAACGGGGCTGCGCATCGTGACGGCGCCAACGGCCGAGATGACGGTGATCGCCGCCAGCACCCAGAAGACGAGCTTGGCCCCGAAGCCTTCGGCGCCGAACCCTAGGCTGGTCAGCCCGGAGAGACGAGAGACGAACAGTCCCAGGCTCACTAACCCCAGCACGACGCCAATCGAGCGGGCAAATCGTCCCCCGCCGCGCGGCAGTAGCAGCCAGAGCGAAACGGCCGCCAGCACCGTGGTCACCAAGGTCAGGCTTTGGGTTGGCGTCAGACCGGCGATCGAAAGAAAGTTCACAGCGTCCCTCCTACCGCCGCCGATTGCATCGGCTCGGTGTCGATCGTTTGATCGAAGACGCTCAGCAGCTTCTCCTTGTCGAAGATCATTTCTTCGCGGCTGCGCCCCGTTAGATCGAACAGACTGGTCAACTCGATCGCGTCGACAGGGCAGGCCTCTTCGCACATGCCGCAATAGATGCAGCGCAGCTCGTCGATCGTAAAGCTCTCCGGGTATTTCTCGCGATCGGGCCAGGGACTGGGAGCGGCCACAATATCAATGCAATGGGCCGGACAGGCCGTGGCGCAGAGGAAGCAGGCGACGCACTTTACTCGCCCGCCACCATCTTTGTTCAGCCGATGGACGCCGCGATAGATCAGCGGATTGTGGATCTTGGGGCGGACTTCAGGGAAGTCGACCGTGATCTTGGGCGAAAAGAGATGGCGCGCGGTCGTCGTCAGCCCCTGCACGAACAGCGGCACGTACATCTTGCCGGCCAGCCCGAGCTTGGGCTCTTCGATCCACTTGATGGACGGGTCGTTGGGTTTCATAGTTTGACTTCGCGCAAAAGGCTTACAGCCGATCGCTGAGTTCTACTCGCGGACGGTTATCGGTGGATAGGGGCGAGACCAGCCCGGCCACGACCCAGGCGAAAATGGCGATCGCCCACATCGCGGCCACCAGCGCCGCCTGGCTCCCGCCGAGCGCTCGCATGATCTGTGACTGGTATTCGACCACTACGGCCATGATCGCCAGGTTGACCATCCCCAGGGGGAGCATCACTTTCCAAGCTAGCGACATCAACTGATCGAAGCGGAACCGCGGCCAGCTCCAGCGGACGAGCATGAAGAAGATGATCATCCCAAACACCTTGGTCAACAGCACCGCGACGCGCAACAGAGCAGTGAGCCAGGTAATCGGCGCATCTCCCGAGCCTGTGATGCCCCACAGGTGCCAGCCACCGAGGAACAAAATGCTGATCAAGAAGGCCGCCGTGACCATGTGCAAAAACTCGGCGATCAAATAGAGCAACAGCCGCAGGCCCGAATACTCGGTGTGGTAGCCTCCGATCAGTTCCTGCTCGGCCTCGGGCAGATCGAACGGCAGCCGCGCGCTTTCGGCGAACGAGGCCACCATGAAGACCAAAAAGCCGATCGGCTGCATCACCACGTTCCAGACCCCGG
>DASXPZ010000901.1:0-3090 GCA_036493275.1 Pirellulales bacterium | reverse complement strand
CGGCGCCGTTGGGACCGATAAAGCCGAACAGCTCGCCCGCCTCGATCTTCAGATTCAACGACTCCACAGCGACGTACTCGCCGTAGGTCTTGCCGAAATTGATCAGTTCGATCATGGGATCTCTAGTTCTTTCATGGGCATGGGCTCAGGCGAATCAGGGAGCATGCTGGATCGCTCGGCGTCTAGCTCCGCTTCCTTCGGAAGCGCGGCGCGAGCGCTTTTGTCGATCTCGATCGAGTGCGGCGGGCCATAGTTCAGATGGGCCACTACGATCGTCGCGTGCTGCGATTGAGAGGCTTCGGGCGTGATCGTAATGCCCGGCAACAGGTCCTCGGTCCAGGCGACCAGGCGGGTTTCCTCCGGCGCGGTGTTGTTTACGGCAAACGTTCCCAGCCCACCGAGCTTCATACCGTGGTGCATGGCGTTGCCCCAGCCTTCGTTGAACGTAGCGGATTCTTCGTCGATGTTGTTGAGGACAAACTCGCGCGTTTCGCCCGGCTCGATCGCGTCGAGCCATGCTGCCCGCTGATTTCCGACGACTACAGTCGCGGCTCGCAGCCGCAACCCCGTTCCGTTTTTCAAGCGGTAGCGGAAGCCTTTGGTCGGAGAAGTCAGTTCGAGGGCGCCGCCGACGGCGAACATCTCCTCGCTGTGAAGCAAGCGGGTGGCGTTGGAGGAGACGGTCAAGTTTTCCAAACGGACGCCCGGCTCTCCCGTCGCCGGATCAGGCAAGCGGCGCAGCACGACGGTGTCGCGCGCTTGGCGAGAGGAGATAGAGACATCGGTCAAGCCGGGCAGCGGCAACGCCACGGCGGCCGGATCGTTGAACTCCACCGTGTAATCGCTCGAGAGCGACGCGTAGAGTGCGTAGTAGCGCGTCAGGTTCGCGCGCGGGTATTGGCCTTGCACCTCCAGCACCGCGATTTCGGTCGAGGAGCGGGCGAAGCCGATATCGAGTTGGGCCCACTTCACGACCAACACGCCAAACACCACCGCGATCAGCGGCGCGGCCACCCAGGCCAGCTCGACGCGCCCCCACCAGCGAAAGAAGGCCCAATTGAGCGGAACCAACACCAACAAATAGGCCCCCAGCACGGTGAGCACAAAGCGACTATCGGGAATTTGAATGCCAGCGGCGTCGATCAGCGTTGACCGCGCCAAGGTCGAAACTTCGCTGTCGTCGTTCCAGGCAGCCACGCCCGGCCCTGTCCGAATGGCGATATCGCTAGCAAAGGGATCGACGATCGGTCCGGATACGAACGGCGGCGCGGTGGGATCGACTTGCGGATTTGGCGGCTGGGGATTCGCGCCGCCGTCGCGAGAAAAATAACGCACCTGCGAAACCCGCTCTGCGTCGAGCGCGTCGTAATAGCCCCAGGCGAGCATATGTTGTTCGGAGGAGTTTTGCCGCTCGGCCTTGTCGCGGTCTGCCCATTGCACGCCGACACGATTTTCGAATTCGTTGCGATAGAACTGTCTGCGAGCACGGTGCAGCAGGCAGGAGTTGAACAGCGAATCATAGAGAGGCCAATTGACCAGCTCGCGTTGCGAAAGCCGGAACGCCGAGACGACCGTGCCGCCGCGACCGACAGGTCGCTCGACCACCAGTGGCTTGCCGTCCGCCGCGGTGATCAACACGTTCGATTCGCTCGCGTCGGGGCGCAACTCGACGCCGGTCCAAGGCTTGGAGATCCGCGGCCCCTTCGTGTCCTTACCAGCGAAGGTGGGGGCGACCGAATCGAGCGCTTCGAGCGTTGTCTCATCGAGCGACCAGCTTTCGCCCGCCGTGGCCGGCAGATACCGCGCCAGAAAGCTTTCGCGGGCCAGTTCCAGCGATTCGGGACCGCTGACGATCAATCGGCCGCCCCAATGGAGCCAATCGACGATCGCCTGTTGCTGCTCGTCGGTGAGAATCTTGGGGTCAATTCCGTCCCACAGCAGCACCGCGGTGCTGGTCCAGTAGACGGAGTGATTCGGCAGCGGCGCCGAGGTCTCGACTTTCGGCAGCACCACGCGATAGTGCGCTTGCTGGCCCCGATCCTCGCTGCTGCCGCTTGGCGCCCAAATCGAATCGAGCGAAACCAGGTAGCGATAATCATCCGGCTCCCGCGCCAGCACGACGAAGAAATACTGCTGGGCCGGCAAGGGAGAAACCAATTCGCTGGTCCGCCAGACTTCGCTGCCGCCGCGCGACGTCAAACGCGGCGCCGCCTGGCGGCCCAAATGACGCACGGGGTCGAACAATGTGACGTCGAGCACTTTTTTCTGTCCCTTGGGCAGAATCGCGGGGCGGGCCGCTTGCAGGCGAAAGGGGACGCCGTCGAGATCGACGACGGCGCCGTTTGGCCCGTGCATGTCGGCGATCAGCTCGCCGCGAAAGTCGTCGAAGTTCGCCCGCGCCTCGAGCCCCGCCGCGGTCCAGTGCCCCGGTTTGACGCCGGCTTCGACTCGGGTCGACTCGCTCGGCCGGATGCTGAAGGAACCGAATGAGAAGGGCTCCTTGGGAGCCATCGATTTTGACTTGCCGTCTTTTCCTTTCGCATCTTGCTGCGCTGTGGAGTCGGTCGGCGCGATTGGCTCGGGAATACTCCAGCGCTGCACGACCAGGGTCGCTGTCACCACGAGCGCCGCGAGCGCCACGACTCCCCACAGAGGTCGCCGGCGAATCGCGTCGATCGTCCGCCGCGCGCTCGAATCGAGCGGCGGGGACGCAGCGCGCGGGCTTTGATCCGCGTCGCCAGGCGGTGGGGAGGGATTTGCGTCCATACAGAAGAGCGATCAAGAAATGACTACGGGCCGAGGGGGTTCCGGATCCCCTGCCAAAATCCGAACGGGCCAATACGCCCAATCAAAGTGTAAGGGTTCGAGCGGCGCTCGAAAAGCATTTTATCGCGGCGCCTGCTTCCGATCTTCGACAGCCCAACGAGGATCGCCACAAAAATATCTCGATTTTCATTCGCAGCCTTAACGTTTGCGTCAGAAGCGCAAGCCGAGCGTCGGACATAGCGGTATAATCGGTTGAGCGCTATCCCACGCGATTGCGAGAACACGCGGATGAAATCAGGCCCAAGTCCCTCACTGTTCGCTGCC
>DASXPZ010000900.1:0-1619 GCA_036493275.1 Pirellulales bacterium | reverse complement strand
TGCGATTTGCCGTCGGCGCGCGATTTGCCGCCGCACGAACTGCTAACACCCTGGCCCGCTCGCGCGTGGGCAAGGGAATTGCGATTGAGCCGACACCTGCCGCGAACATGGGGTTTTCCGGATCAAAGGCCTCGGCTGGCAGCTGATGAGGGGCATGCTTCTGGAGGTACACGATGGGCCTACAGGACAAGCGTGTTTTGGTCGTCGAGGACAACTGGCTTGTCGGCGACGAGGTGAGACTTCTGATTGAACGGGAAGGGGCCAGGATTTTCGGACCCCTGCCGAGCGCCGCAAGCGCGTTGAAGGCGGCCAGCCAGGAAACGCTGGATGGCGCATTGCTCGATGTGCAACTACGCGACGGCAGCGCACTGCCAATCGCCAGCCTTCTGCGCAGTCGCAAGGTGCCGTTCATTGTCATGAGCGGTTTCGACCGGAGCCAGGTACCGTATCCGATGAGACGGGCTCCGTTCGTGGCCAAGCCGATCGTCGGACAGGTCCTGATCGAGGTGGCCAACAAGGAGTTCGCTCGGCCGTGCGCCGAGGATCATGCAGTCTCGCCCAATCCACGCCGGCGATTGGCAAACCAGTTGTGTGTGGAGATCCTTGCCCTGACCGGCGAGTCGTGCGGTTGGGTGATGCTCGACCTGTTTCCCCGGCGATTGAGACAGTCATGGCGCGAAATAGAAGCCGCTGCCAGGCTTGCCGAAAAGGACGGTTGGTTGGTGCGACTGGCGGACACGGTGCGGCTGACGCCGGAGGGCCGCTCACAGGCGCTTGACTGGATGGAGCAATGCGCCGAGCCGGCCGGCCCGACTGCGGCCTAGCACGGGAGTCGCAGCGGTCGCCGCGAGAGCGGCCTCATTGCGTCTGCGTGTGAGCCCCGCCCGCCTGGGATATTCCTGACAGTGCGGCCGAGGCATGGCCGGTTTTTGCCGACGTCGCCAGATCTGCGAGCGACAGGATTCCGACCAGCCGCTTGTTGCGATCCACAACCGGCAACCGCCGTATCCGCTGATCCCCCATGTTTCGCGAAACATGGGCGATGTCCTCGTCTTCGAAGCAGTATTTGACCTCGCTGCTCATCACCTCTCTCACCCGCGCGGAGGGCGCCTTGCCGGCGGCGACACCGCGAACCGCAATGTCGCGATCGGTGATCATGCCGACAAGCTTGTCCTTGTCGCCGACCGGCAGCGCGCCGGCGTCGATCTCCAACATGATCTTGGCGGCCTCCTGGATATTCTGCTCAGGACCGACGGTGCGCACGTCCCGTGTCATGGCTTCTTTCACGAGCATGGCGAATCCTCCCTTTGATGCAGCCGGGTGCCCGAACTGGTGGCGATCATCCGGCGCTGTTCATGCAAATAAAATGCATGGGGCGAGCGGACGTTGCGTCCCTTGGAGGGCGTCAGCCGGCAGCTGAATCGGCCAAGACGGCTTTGTCCTTGCTGAGCGTGATGCGCCTGCCGGGATGCTCTTCCTGTGCGGCCTTGAAAATCGCCCGCGCAAGCTGGGCGCTCAGCGCGCGGGCGAGAACGCGTTCGACAACTTCGCGTCGTTCGGTACTCCAAAGCTCGATTCGAAAAGGAAGCTCTTCCTGAGCTCCCGATTCAGGCGGCGTC
>DASXPZ010000899.1:0-13340 GCA_036493275.1 Pirellulales bacterium | reverse complement strand
CGAGGTTGGGGTTCCCGCCAGTCATGTTGTCCCAACCGCGATTGAAGCCAGCGCCAATCGTCCAATGCTGATTGGCCGTCCAAGTGGCCAACAGGCCAAATTGGGTGAATGGCTCGCCGTATTGGAAAGTGTAAGGAAGCGAGTTGAAGAAGTTGTTGACCGTCGGGACGGAGAAATATCCGGTGGGCGAATAGAAGTGCCCCATCCTGACCTTGAGGTTGTTGTAGGCCACTTCGCCGTAGAACTGCGGAAACGCCAATTGATAAAAGCTGTTATTGTTGCGATTGACGCCGTTTTCCAAGCCTTCCGTAGTGGTGAACCGAGCGTCGGTTCCGAACAGCATGTCGGCGCGGCCGCCGACGTCCAGGCCTTCGCCGTCGGTGAATGTGGGACGATCGAGATACAGGTATTGCTGGTTTAGTTGATAGTCGTTCGAGCGATCGGTCATCGTCACCGGGCCGTTGAAACGATCCGCCGGACGGCCCGGATTCCAGGTGTAGCTCTGCGTCGTCCAACCGCCGATGAAGATTCCCCGCTGCTTCGTCCAGCAGCACTCGAAGAGATGACACATGTTGTCCGCGGGGTAGCACTGCGGCACGCAACCGTTTTGAACGCAGCCATTTTGATCGTAGAACCCCGTCGGATATCCGAGGGAATCGTACTCGTCGACAACGTAATCGCCGGACGTAGTTCCGCCGTAGCCCTGCGAATATCCGTCGGCCGACGAGTTGCCGCCGGGAGGTAGCTCCTCATAATCGCCCATGATTGGGCCGGACATTTGTCCCGATTGGCCCTGCGGCGCCATCTGCGGCGCGTAGCTGACAGTTCGCACGCCTCCTCGATTCTGCATCGATCGGTTCACGCCTGGTCGGCCCGCGCGGACGAGGCTCGCCGAGCTTAAGATTCCTCCGGAAGCACGTGGTTGTTTTCGAGTCGACGACGCCGACTCGCGCCGTGCCCATTCGCGAACTTCAGGCGAATAACCGTCGGACGGCGCGTATTTGGAAAATGTTCGATAGTAGTCGCGCGGAGCGGAGTCGTATCCACCGGCGGGCGTTGCCGAGGCGTTCGACTGCGGATAGGGCCCCATCTGCGGCTCATACGACGCCTCTTGAACGGTGTTCCCGTTCCACGGCGCGCCGCTTGGGGCGTTCTGAATGTCCTCAGGCTTGCGTGCTTCGATCAAGCGATTGCTGGAGATTGGCGCGGCGTTGGGATTCGCTGCTGGCGTAATGAACGAATTCGCCGGCGGGGCGACATTTGGATTGGTTGCAGGGGCTGCAAACGGATTTGCTGGAGGAGTGGCGTTCGGATTGGCAACTGGCGCACTGGGCTGAATTGCTGCAGTTGCGACGCTCGGAGTCGCGGGCGCCGCGCGAAACGAGACGCTTTGCTCTGGTAATGGCGTCATGGAAGGAACCGCCACGCTGGACGAAGTCGGCCCGCCGACGTCGCGCGAGGCCGCGCCGCTGGCGCCGCGCAACTGGTTGTCGGGCGCGGCGTCGCGTCCTGACCAGTTGAGCCGCGACGAACGCCATTGGTCGCCGCCGGTATCCGCCTGGTTCGACGCAGCGCCTACGTTCGGCGATTGCGCTTGGAGCGCGGCGGGCATCGACGCTCCTAGCATTGCCAGCGTGAAGATCGTGAAAAATCGACAGTGGTTCATGAAGCCGCCTCGGTTGGCGTGGGGCTCGTCGACACACCGGGCAGGAAACGCCCGCCCAGGGAGTCGCGCGAGAAAACGGGTCAGGCCGCTCGCGCCTCTCCAGATCGCCGGCGCTTCGAGTAAACAGCGCAGCACGACGCGATTGCGCAGGGCCTTACGAGATAGTCTTCGGAGATATAACTGGCAAACTTTCGGCATTCCGCGCGACCGGAAGAACCCGCAATCCTCGCTCAGAAAGCCGCGCCGTTAAGCGCGGTAAACTCCGTTGGGAGTAGGGCCGACAGCAGTGCTGGCGTGAGGCAAAAACGTCGATACCGAAAGCGTCGGCAAGACGCGGCGAAGAAGTCGCCGCGAAAAAGAAAAGAGGGAGAGTGTCGCTGGCGTAGCAAATCGGCTTCCGCAGGATTGGCGTCTTAACTTGGTTTTGATACGCGAGTCGGCGTTCCCGCCGCAAGCGCGACGAGCGCGCGGTTTAGGATCCCGGCAGGGATCCCAGATATTAGCCGGGGGTTTGAGCGCAGCGAACACCCCCGGAAGGCGATCCTTCCCCGATTGTCGTGATTCGACCCCGTCAGGGGTCGCAGATCGTGTGATTCACACCTCCTGAAGCGATTCCTGCGTAATCTGTGCGACCCCGCTGGGGTCGTGAAGACGAGATTGTTTGTGTTTTATTCCAGTGGTATTCGCTGAGCTCAACCACCGGTTACCCATCTTCGACCCCTGCCGGGGTCGGAAACTCCCCTTTCAAGCGCCACGAAAAGAGTTCGGAGCCCAAACTGGAATCATCGCGTCTGTCGACGAACAGTCGACTAGTCGTTCATCGGCCGTTTGGAACGGGCGCAATCGTAAAGTCATCTTGCGAGTAGGGGATATCGAGATCGGCGGTGAAGACGCTGGGCGCGCTGAGGCCGATGGTTACGCTGTTCTTTTGACTTTCCGAGAGCTCATCCTGCAACCGCAAACGCTCTAAACGCTCGCGGACTCCGTAGCTGGTCGTCGCGCCGACGGTCATCAGCCACAGCAACGTGGTTATCGAGAATTGATGCCAGCGAAGGGATCGTTTGGACGACGCCATGACTTGGAACCTCCGTGTGTGGAATTATTGCGACTATCAGTGTTTCAACGGATGGAACTGAGCGAATGCGTTGCTTGGATCTCGCAAGAAGGTCCGTGCCCTAGTTTGAACGCGGGCCGAAGTTGTGCAATTCAAAAAATCCTCCCAAGCCGGGCCCCGCAGGCCCACTCGCCGCCGGAGACTTTATAAACGCATGCACTTCTTCTGATATCCGATCGGACTCCGCCTGCTCAGCCTGGCGAATGACAAGCTCCGAGGCGAGCCGCTGCCGCGTGAGGCGCTGATGAATTCCATAGGCGGCCGTCGCCCCGATCAATGCGATCCATACCAGCGTCCCTGGCGAAAAACGAAACCAGCGGCGAGAGCTCGTAGCTTTTGTGACACTCATCGGGATTCCGTTTCTGGTTTGCTTGCCGGATCGGCGAAGACGGAATCATCGAAGCCATCGGGAACGGAATCGTGGACTTCCAGCCCGCCGCCAAGCACGAGCGTCAACTGGTTGCGATAAGGCGCGAGCTTTTCCTCTAGCCGCTTGAGTTCTCGATGCTCCCTGAATGCAAAAGCCGCCGTGGCCGCAAATAGCGTCAGCCAGAACAGCGACCCGAGAGAAAACTGAAACCAGCGGCGAAAAGAGGATGAAGTATTCATAATGTCAACCTCCATCCTGAGTCACAGAGACTGCTCGTGGTTCTACCGCTGTCGGGACTTTCCCTCGTAGTTTGCGGCTGCCGTACGACTTCATCGCGGCGGCTTCTCGTGAAATCTTCAATTCCGGACCTGGCGGGAAGTACTGGACTCCCTCCCAGATCACAATTGGTTGCCGAGAAAGCTGTTGTTCCACTGCCAGTCTCTGCCGATGTTCCCGGAAGGCAAAAGCCGCTGTAGCCACCACCAGCGTCAGCCAGAACAGCGACGCGAGCGAATACTGAAACCAGCGGCGGCTGCTCGGGCGATGGATCATGCCGGCCAGTTTAGCCGATACCCTTTTACAGGCCCAAGTTCAGCTCTCCGGCCTTTTGGCCCGTCTTGCCCCCCGGGGGCCCGGCGGATAAACTTGTATCTCCTCAGAAAACCGTCAAATACCTCCGGGCGCGCCTGTTCGCCCCGTGCTTTGGGAGTGGGTTATGAAAAAAGGCATCCATCCAAAATATTTCGAGACGGCCGTTAAGTGCGGCTGCGGGGCCACTTTCACCACCCGCAGCACCCAGCCGGAGCTAAAGGTCGATATCTGCAGCAGTTGCCACCCGTTTTTTACGGGCAAGCTGAAGTATGTCGACGCCGCGGGCCGTATCGAGAAGTTCAAGACCAAGTTCGCCGGCGCCGGGTATGCCAGCGTCGAGCGCGGCAAGAAGGGCGCCAAGGCAAAAGTCCAGCCCCAGGCCGCTGAGTCTTAGCGAATCTCCGCTACTGCCGGAGCGAGCCCTGCTGCTGACCATCGGCAGCCGCGGCTCCGCCGGGCCGGTCGCGCGTGTACGCCTGGCCCCCAGCTGACTGGCCTCTCTCCTTGGACCAGTTTTCCGGTAAAGTCTCCTGGCGATGCCTGGGCGCGCCCGTGATTTGCGGCTGCGCCTGCAAATCCAAGCGATCTCGGACTTCCCATGCGAGAACATCTCGAAGAAACCCTGGCCCGGTTCGAAACGCTGGAGCAGCAACTGCTCGACCCAGCCGTGCAGTCTAACAGTGCGCAAATGGCGCAGGTCTATCGCGAGCATGGCACGCTGGCCAAAGTGGCCACCAAGTACCGCCGCTTCAAAGAGCTGAACGCGCAGATCACCGAAGCCCGCGAGTGGATCGAAGGATCGGACCAGGAGCTGCGTGAATTGGCCGAGTCCGAACTGCCTGACCTCAAAGCGCAGCGCGAGACGATCTGGAACGAACTGTTGGACTTGACCGTCGGCGGTGAAGACGCCGCGCGGGCGCGCTGCATCATGGAAATTCGCGCCGGCACCGGCGGCGACGAAGCCGCGCTGTTCGCCCGCGATCTGTACGAAATGTACAAGCACTACGCCAACGAGAAGAAGTGGAAGGTCGAGGTGATGGACCTCAACGCCACCGAGCTTGGCGGCTTCAAAGAGGTGATTCTCGGCCTGGAGGGAGAAGGGGTCTACCGCGAGCTGCAATACGAAAGCGGCGGCCATCGTGTGCAGCGCGTCCCTAAGACCGAAACCAAGGGACGGATTCACACTTCGGCGGCCACCGTGGCCGTGATGCCGGAGCCGGAAGACGTCGAAATCGATATCAAGCCTGACGACTATCGCAAAGATCTGTTCTGCGCCAGCGGCCCCGGCGGGCAGCACGTCAACAAGACTGCCTCGGCCGTCCGGCTGACGCATTACGAGACGGGCGTGGTTGTCAGTTGCCAGGACGAAAAGAGCCAGCACAAAAACCTCGCCAAGGCACTTCGCGTTCTGAAGAGCCGGGTGTACGAAATCAAACGTAAGGCCGAGGCCGACAAGCGGGCCAGCGAGCGCAAGTCGCTCGTCGGCTCGGGAGACCGCAGCCAGCGGATCCGCACCTACAACTTTCCCGAGAACCGCCTGACGGACCACCGCATCAATTTCACGCTCTACAAGCTCGACAATATCCTGTCGGGCAACCTGACGCCGGTCTTCGACGCGTTGATCGAGCACGATCGCCAGGCGCAGCGCGGCGAAATGGGCGATCTCGAGTAAACGGCTCCTCTGGTCCGGCGAGGCGCCCCATGCATGGTTGTTTTTGTTCTGTGGTTCTACTGCCCAAGAGGCCCGCATGTCGCAGACAGAAACGTGGACCGTGCTGCGGCTGCTGGAGTGGACGACGCAATTTCTGCGCGATCGTGGGGCCGAAAGTCCGCGGCTCGACGCCGAAGTTTTGCTGGCCGAGGCCCGCGGCTGCCGCCGGATCGAGCTCTATACGGCCTTCGACCAGGTTCCCTCGGACGACGCGCGGACCCGCTTTCGCGAGATGGTCCGTCGCCGGGCGGATGGCGTCCCAGTGGCTTACCTCGTCGGTCGTCGCGAATTCTATTCGCTTTCATTCCGTGTCACGCCCGACGTGCTGATCCCGCGGCCGGAAACCGAGTTGCTGCTGATCCGCCTGCTCGACCTGATCAAAGCCCGCGCCGCTGAGGACTCTGCGGCCGCGATCCACGTCGCCGACGTCGGAACCGGCAGCGGCGTGCTGGCCATCTGCGCGGCGACTGCTAGCAGCGCCGCCGGCGCCGAGCGCAAATCGAACTTGCAAATCACGGCGATCGATGTGAGCGCCGCCGCGCTCACGATCGCCAAACAAAACGCTGGCGACCACAAGGTCGCGGACCGCATCACGTTCGTTGAAGGCGATCTGCTGGCGCCGCTAGCAGCGAAGCAATCGCTCGATTTTGTCGTCAGCAATCCGCCGTATGTCAAGGAGAGCGAGTGGCGCGAGCTGTCGCGCGAAGTTCGCGATTGCGAACCGAAGTTGGCGCTCGTCGCCGGCGAGCGCGGGACCGAAGTCATCGAACGATTGATTCCGCAAGCTGCCGAAAGATTACGCGCGTCGGGATATCTCTTGACGGAGATCAGCCCTATGATCGAAGCTCATGTGCGGCGGCTGATCGAGGCGGACTCTCGATTCGAGCCGCCGACCGTCCTGAAAGACCTGGCCGGTCACGCTCGCATGGTGCAAGCTCGCCGAAAGTGAGAACCTTCCGATGGCTTCCGATTGTCAGCGATGACGGTCCTGTCGAGAATGCGCGAGCGGACTTACTCAGGTCGGCGCCAAGAGTCTATCCGAAAAATGGCGATTGCTAGCAACACAATCGGGTTTTTGAGCGGCCAATCACGGTTTTCGGATAGGCACTAAAACATTTGCACGGCAAAAGCATGGATGCTTTTCAAATCATCGGAGGTCGACCGCTCGACGGCGAAGTCCGCGTCGCCGGCGCCAAGAACGCGGCCTTGCCGATCATGGCCGCTTCGATTCTCGCCGATGGACCGGTGCGCGTCAGCGGTGTTCCTGATCTGCTCGACGTGCGCACGCTCGCGCAACTTCTCACGGGATTGGGCGTGTGGGTCCGGCGCGATGGCGCCGGATCGCTCTGTCTCGATAACGTCGACCCGACGCGCGTCATCGCCGACGCCAACCTAGTGCAAAAAATGCGCGCCAGCTTCTGCGTGCTAGGACCACTCCTCGCGCGACGCGGGCGCGCGGTGGTTCCGCTGCCGGGCGGATGCGAAATCGGTGACCGGCCGATCGATCTCCATTTATCCGGCCTGGCGGCGCTCGGCGTCGAAATCTCGATTCGCCGTGGGCATGTCATCGCCACGGCCGGCCGACTCACCGGGGCCACGGTGCTAATGTCCGGCCCGCGCGGACCGACTGTGACCGGCACGATGAACGTATTGAGCGCGGCGACGCTGGCGCGCGGCGAGACGTTGATTGTCGGCGCCGCCGTTGAGCCAGAAGTGGTCGATCTGGGGATGTTTCTCAATACGATCGGCGCACGGATCGAAGGGCTCGGAACCACGCTGATCCGCGTTCAAGGGGTCGAGCAACTCGGCGGCGGCCAGCATACGATCATCCCCGATCGCATCGAAGCCGCGACGCTGCTGATGGCGGCGGCGATCACCGGCGGCAGCGTCACGGTGCGCGGCGCGCGGGCTGACCACATGACAGAGGTCCTCTCGGCGCTCAGCGCCATGGGCGTTGAAATCAAAACAGTGGGCGAGCGGATTACGGCCAACGCGCGCGTTCGGCCGCGATCGATCTCGCTGGTGGCCGATCCCTATCCACGAGTTCCGACCGACGTCCAGTCACAGTTTACGGCGCTGACGAGCGTAGCGCTTGGGCGGAGCCGGATCGCCGATCGCGTCTTTCCGGAGCGATTCGCGCATGTGGCGGAGCTATGCCGATTGGGAGCGAGAATCCGCCGCTCGCGAGATGGCGCCATTGTCGAGGGAGTTTCAGGGCTGATAGGCGCCTCGGTCACAGCGACTGACTTGCGAGCCAGCGCCGCGTTGGTGCTGGCCGGCCTGGCGGCTGCTGGAACGACCACGGTCCGGCACGTTTATCATCTAGACCGCGGCTACCAGGGGCTCGAAAAGAAAATGACTCAACTCGGCGCAAAAATCGAGCGAGTCACTCTCGTCCCGAGTGATGAAGCTCGCAGCGCGGCTCTGGCCAATAAATAACGCCCCGCCCTGCCCACCCGCTATCGGTTCCTAAGAGCGGAGTCTAACTCGATCCAAAGCATCTTCAATTCGTCACGTTCTTCTACAGGAAGGAGCGTGGAATGCGACATGGTGCGAAGTGCTGCGGCTAGCTCCTCCCAGCCATCGGTGAGTCCATTATTGCTGAGCCATGCCGGCAATACGCCAGCGAGCGCGGCAAGGTCTCGACGGTCGCACCAGCAGTCGACCAATCGGCTTATCGTGTCATTGAGCGCCTTGGCATCCATTCCCCCATCATACCGCACAAGAAAAATCCCGACTGAAGTGAAATATGGCAGGGAAACAGGTCGTGACTCAAACGGTATCACTACCATCCGCCGGGCCATCTTGACCTTCGGGGCAATCGCAAGTGACAATCGGGCCATGCCTTCCGCCCTACCAGATTTGCGAATCGGACCGGTTTCGATCGGTTTTCCTGTCGTGCAGGCGGCCCTCTCTGGCTATAGCGACGCGGCCATGCGCCAGATTGCGCGCGGTCTGGGGGCGAGCTATGCCCTGTGCGAGGTCATCCTCGATCGGGTAATTTTGCAGGCCAAGCGTAAGAACCGCCTTCGGTTTCTCCGCGTCGCCGATGACGATCATCCGGTCGGCGGCCAGTTGATGGGGAGCGATCCGCTGGAATTCGGTCCGGCGGCGGCGAGGTTGGCCGCGGCCGGTTACGACGTGGTCGATATCAACTTCGGCTGCCCCGTCAAAAAAGTGCTGGGACGCTGCCGGGGCGGTTTTCTGTTGAGCCAGCCTGAAATCGCGCTCGAGATCGTGTCGCGCGTTCGCGATTGCGTTCCGGCCGACAAACCGGTGACGGTAAAAATGCGGCGCGGCCTCGACGATAGCGCCGAAAGCCGCGATAATTTTTTTACGATCTTCGACGGCGCGTTTGCCCGCGGCGTGGCGGCGATTACCGTGCATGGTCGCACCGTCCAGCAGCGTTACGTCGGCCCGAGCCGCTGGGAATTCTTGCGCGAGGTCAAGCAGCACGCCGGAGCGCGCACGGTGCTGGGCAGCGGCGACCTGTTCACCGCGGCCGATTGCCTGGCGATGATCGAGCAGACCGGGGTCGACGGCGTGACGGTCGCCCGCGGCGCGATTGGCAATCCTTGGATTTTTGCGCAAGCCCGCGCGCTCGCGGCGGGCGAGCCGCTGCCGGCGCCGCCGAGCGTTTTTGCGCAGCGCGAAGTGATCCGCCGACATTACCGGCTGTCCGAGACGATCTACGGGCCGAACGCCTGCGGTCGGCAGATGCGCAAGTTCGGCATCAAGTATGCTCAGCTCCATCCGAACAGCCTGGAAGTCCGCGACGCGTTTATTCGCGTCACCACCAACGCCGAATGGCCGCTAGTGCTCGACCGTTTTTACGCTAAGGATTTACCGGGCTGCTATCCACCGCTGGAACACCTGGCCGCCGAGACCGAATGCGCGTCGCCGTGAATCAGGCCGCAAGACCTTCTCGAACTGACTCCCTCCACGATTCCCAGTTGTGTGCTCCTGATGCCCGCCGATAGCGCTTTATCTTCGACGACAAAAAATAGTTCGGTCGCGCCCACGCCCGCGGCGACGTCGAGTGGCGGATTGGACGCCTCGCGACTCGTTTCGCTCGACGCGCTGCGCGGCTTCGACATGATCTTGATCGTGGGGACCGACGACCTGGTGAAGTCATTGAATGGCGCAAGTAATTCGCCTGTCATTAAGACATTAGTTCGCCAGTTTACGCACAAATCGTGGGAAGGATTTGCGTTTTACGACCTGATCTTTCCGCTGTTCGTATTCATGGTCGGCGTGTCGCTGGTAATTTCGCTCGACAAGGCGCTCGAGCGGGGCGGCGCGCGGGCCGTGGTGACGCGGCTGTTTCGCCGGGCGGTGGTGCTCTTCTTGTTGGGCGTCTTCTACAACGGCGGCATTGCGAAGGGGCTGGACAATATCCGCTGGGTGGGAGTGCTGCAACGGATTGCCATCTCGTATTTCTTTGCGGCGATTGTTTATCTGCTCTGCGGACGCAATCCGAAGCGCGTGGCCGCCGCCACCGTGCTGATTTTGGTGGCCTATTGGGGACTGCTTTCGTTTGTGCCGCTGCCAGGCGCCGAGACGATTTCGTTTCAGCCGAATCAGAACTGGTCCGACTACCTCGACCAACAGCTTCTGCCCGGTCGTCTGCACGAAAAAACGCGCGACCCCGAAGGACTCTTGAGCAGCCTGCCGGCGGTGGCGAGTTGCCTGTTGGGAGTGCTGGCCGGTCTGCTGTTGAAAGACGATCGCGTGGGGGCTGCTCGCAAAGGCGTGCTGCTGATGGCCGCCGGCGCTTTGCTGGTGGCGCTGGGCTTTGCCTGGGGCATGCAATTCCTGGTGATCAAGAAGATCTGGACGTCCTCGTACGTGCTGGTGGCTGGCGGCTATAGCTTGCTGCTGTTGGGGGCGTTCTACCAGGTGATCGACGTCTGGCGATTTCACCGCGGCATTGCGCCACTGGTCTGGGTGGGGAGCAACGCGCTGGCTATCTACTTGATTGCGCGCGTCGTCGATTTCATGGACATCGCCAAACGCCTTGTCGGCGGCGAGATCGAAGGATGGTTCGGCCGCTGGGGCGAAGCGATGGTGGCCGCGACGGCGCTGGCTCTGGTCATCGCGCTGGCCGGCTTTATGTACCGCCAGAAAGTCTTCATTCGCGTGTGATTCCTTCTCCCTTCGGGAGAAGGTGGCGAACGGAAGCTCGCCGGATGAGGGCGACTTGCGATAACGCCTTACTAGTGTGAACGCCCTAGCGCGCCTCGCCCCTTACCCCGGCCCCGGGTACCCGCTGGGGTGCGGTGGGAGAGGGGGAAATGCGGTTATGCCTTTGGGGGCGCGATCGCCACTTCGTAGTTGCGACCTTCCCAATCGCCGGAGTTGGGCCAGAAGAACGTGAAGCGGATCGGGGCGCGCTGGTCTTCGGCGACCTCGACGTCGACATAATACTGGGCCAGTTGCGTTGCTGTGGAATCGACGTCGGCGCTCGTGCGCCATTCGTCCGCGGACCAGCGCAAGCGGAAAGGGGCCGCCCCCAGGATTCTTAGTTTCGCGCCCGTTTCCACCGTTCGCGGCTGGCGATTGAATTTCCAGATCTCGATCGGCGTGCGCTTGCGATTGCCGAGAAAAAAGTCCGCGACTTCCGGCAGCACGTCGAAAACCTGCTTGTCGGCGGTCGAGCGGACCAGCTTGATGTATTCGGCGTGCGCCCAAACCAGGGGCATGGCGCTACCCGTGGCGTGCCCCAGGTAAAGCATTTGCGACGGCACGTGCGCTCGATCCCACACCTGTTCGGGGAGCAGTCCGGTGACGGTGGCAAAACGCTCTATGGCGCGGATGTAAGGCGCCACGTCGCGACCCGCGGCCAGTTCGTAATGGCCGCGCTCGCCGGTCAACAGCGGCCAGGCGTTGCCGTGTCCCCAGCCTTGGAACGCCCCGCCGTCGCGCTTCTGACCATACCCGTCGTGATTGTAGCGCCGCCAGCAGGGACCGTAAGGCGTTTCGACTTTCAATGTCGCGTCGACGACCCGCAGCGAATCCTCAAAGAGCGGATCGCCCGCGCGGCGGATGCCGTAGCGCACGAGCTCCAGGAATCCGGCGTCGACGACGTCCTTGGCCGGAAATCGGACTTGTTCGCCAGGCCCTCGATTGCGGATGTCGAGCACGCCGCGATTCGGATCTTCGTCAGCCTGTGGATCCGACAGATCCATCGGGTGGATGCGAATAAAATGCCGCGGCACGCCCGGAAGCAATTCTCCCTGCGTCGTCACCGTCCAGCGCTCGACGTGACTTTCGAGAAAGTCCGCGTAATCTTCGAGAAACTGGGCTGTCTCCTCATGGCCGCGCTCACGAGCGAAACAAGCTGCGCAGACCAGGCCGGCGATGTTCGACGCCAAGGTCGAAGGCGAATAGCCGCTGTTTTCTTCCCAGCGCTCCTGCGGCGTGGCCGGGCCATTCTGGATCAAATAGCTGGCGGCGGCCAGGACCATCGGCCAGGGATCGAACTGGGCCAGCGCGTCGGCCTGATTCATTCGCCAGGCGAGCATGATCGGAAACGAGACTTCATCGAGTTGAATGCCGCGCCAATACGGCTCGCCGTCGATCCAAAAGTTCTGATAAAAGCCCCCTTCGGCGCATTGCGTGCAAGCCAGGTACGACAGCGCTCGCAGCGGCGGAGAAGTGTGCCCGGCGGCCATCAATCCGGTGGCGCTGTTGCACATGTCGCGCGTCCAGACGAGATGATAACCGCCGATATCGTCGTCGCTGGCCACCTCGCCCCAGGGTGTGCTAAGCGAGGCGATCGTGGCGCCGTCGTGGATTTTGTCCTCGTGCGCCAAAATCAAGCTGTGACTGACGCGGTAGAGCCGTCCGCCGTCAGTAGTAACGCGCACCGGATCGGGCCGCAGGTGTTTTCCCGCGCGGCTCCACTGTTCGACATAGGCCTGCATGTGCTGCTCGAAGGGAAACGCCAGCGATTGCGAGAGCTCGACCAGCGCATGGTGCAGGCTGTGGCCGAACGACAAGACCAGCATGAATTCGTTCCCGGCTTTGAGGTCGAGCTCGCCGGTCAGCGCGATGTTGCCGTTGGTGATCGAGTCGTATTCCCAATCCATCTGAAAGTTCTGCAAGTCGGTCCAGCCGTCGTTCACGCCGACGTAGCCGCACGAGGTCTTGCAGAACGGAATCGACGCCCCTAGCGCCAGCCACACGCCGTCTTTGTTGGCCGTGAGAACTTTTCCACGCGGCGTGATGGCGACGTTTCCGTTGTTGCCCCATCCTCCCACGTTCAGATGAGGCGCTAACAGCGCATAGAGTTTCAGTTTTGGCAAGAGCGCCGGATCGGCGTCGACCACGGTGTGCGTCAAGACGCTTGGCCGGTGGGGATCGCAGATGATCCGTTTGATGATCTGGTAACGCCCCTGGGGATCGCGACTAGTAACTCGAAAGCCGAGCGTGTGCTCTTCGAGATACTCGGTCGTGCTGTGCATGTTGCGGCGGCCGTCATGGAAGAAGGTCTCGCCGTCACTGACCATCAATTGCAAGTCGCGGATCTGCGGGCGATCGATCGTCGGGAAGGAAACTTCATTGACGATCCCGCTGCCGACGGTGAACCAGACACGACTTAAGCCGGAATAGGCCGTGCCGACGCCCTCCTTATTGCTGCGAGTCCAGCGGGGCGTGATGCCAGGTCCGCCGGGAGCCGGATTTTGATCGAGTAATATCGCCACAGTTCCACCAGGTTGTTTCGAAAACGCTCGGGGGCCAATTTTAGGGTCTTTACGGAATATCGCTTCCCTAGTGTACGCCGCGGAGATCGTTTGAAACGCGAGCGCGGCCGGAATACTAACCCGACGCGCCAGCGAGGGAAAAGAACTCTTGGGAACTCTCGCTGGCGCTTCGGGTTAGTGGG
>DASXPZ010000898.1:0-3034 GCA_036493275.1 Pirellulales bacterium | reverse complement strand
TTCGGCGTTACTTCAAATTCACCGGCGGCTAGCGCGTTGCCGTTCACGAACACATTGCCCCTGTGCGCGCTCTGTGAGCCGAACGGCGCTAGCCGCGGGTGCTTCGTGTTTCGGGCGCCCAACACAATCACCGGCGGCTAGCGCCTTGCCGCTCACGAACACATTGCCCCTGTGTGCAGAATCCCGGCGCGCTAGCCGCGGGTTCTTCGCATTTCGGCGTTACTTCACAATCACCGGCGGCTAGCGCCTTGCCGCTCATGAACACATTGCCATGTGTGCAGAATCCCGGCGCGCTGGGACGGGTTCTTCGTATTTCGGCGTTACTCCACATTCACCGGCGGCTAGCGCCTTGCCGCTCACAAAGAGGACACTCACGGCTCACACGCTGAAGCGGATGTTTAGGATGTCGTCGTCTTGCACGATGTAGTCCTTTGGCTCTTGCCGCACCAGGTTGGCCGCTTTGACTTCGCGCTCGCTGCCCAGCCGCACCAGGTCGCGGCAGGTCATCACCTCGGCGCGGATGAAGCCGCGGGCGAGGTCGCTGTGGATGTTGTCGGCCGCTTCGAGCGCCGTTCCTCCTTTGCGGAGCATCCAGGTGCGAACTTCTTTCTCGCCGGCGGTGAAGTAGAGCATCTGGCCCGAGGTGTCGAGGATCGCGCGGAGCGTTTCGTCGCGCTCCGACGGCGCCAGCCCCATCTCGGCGATGAACTCCTCTCGCTCTTTCGGCTCCATGCGGGCCAGCTCTCGTTCGAGCCCAATCCGAGCGGCGATCGCCGGGCGACCGTCGCCGAGGGCTTGCACGCGCGCGGCAGGGTTGGCCTCGTCGTCCGCCACATTCAATATCACCAGCGCCGGCTTCTCGGATAGTAGCCGAAAGCTGCGGGTCGCCTTGAGCTGCGCTTCGTTCATGGCCGATTCGGCCAGCGGCTTGCCATCTTCCATGGCGGCCAGCACGCCGACGAGCGCGTCGAGCTCGGCCTGCTCTTGCTCGCGGTTGGGACGCGGTTTTTTTACGCTGTCGCGCAGGCGATCGATGCGGCCCGAGACGATTTCCATGTCGGCCAGCAGCAGGTCTTCTTCGAAGCGAGTCAGGTCAGTGGCGCCCCCGGCGGCGCTGGCGCTATCGAAGGCCGGCACCACCATCACCAGGGCGCCGCAATCGCGAATCAGGCCCAGCCGGGCGGCGTTTCCTTCGTGCGAGCGATTCAGGCCGGGCGTGTCGACCAGTTCGAGCGACGCCATCGTGATTTTTTTCGGCTTATAGACGCCGCAGAGCTGCTCGACGCGCCGCTCCGGCACCGGCGCCATGGCGCTTTGGCCGGTATGGCTCTTCGAAGGATCGGGGGCAATGCCCGTCAACCACTCGAACAACGTGCTCTTGCCTGCTCCCTGGTATCCGATCAGACCAATTTTCATCAGGCGTCCTGTTGACGTCGCGGGCTGCCGAGCGCGAGCGCGCCGGCCAATTCGGTGAGTGCCCGTTCTACCGTTTCGACTTCAGGAGTGTCCAGGGGTCGGCGTCCGAAGCGGACGCGATAAAACATCTCGGCAATCTGGCGAGGGAGCGAAGCCGCGGGGGCCGTGCGGGGCGATTCGGCCAATTGCCCCCCCACAGCCAGGGCGAATTCGCGCGGCGTCTGGCAGGGTGCGCGGACCAGTTGGTGGCGCCGTAACAAGGCTTCGAAGCGGCGATAAAACTCGACGTCGACGTCGCGCGCCGACGCGCCAACGCCCCCCGGCCGTCGCCAGGCAAGCCAGCGCTTGGACACGATCTTTCCCAATCGATAAGCCCCCAGCGAGAGCAGCATGATGACGATTGCCGCCACGGCGCCACGCCAACTGAACCAGCCGCCGTTGGTCAACCCCCAATAGGCCGGGCTGACCATCGAGCGGAGATGCGCGAAGACTCCCACCCAGGTGTCGCGATCCGACACGCCCGTGATAAACGCCATGAAGAGATTGAGGATCGGTTGAAAGATGGCGTTTTGCTGGCGTTCATAATCCATGCCCAACACGTAGTTGTTCCAGCCGGCGCGGATCGAGGAGAGGCCTTGCTTGATGCCTTGCAAAATGAATTCGGCGGTGCTGATCGCTTGAGGGCTGTTGGCGGTGGTGGGGTCGAGGACCATCCAGGCGCCATATTGGGCATCTTCGTCGGGCAGATTGCCGGGAGGAATGTGATCCGGAGGCAGGTAGGCTTCGACCCAGGCGTGGGCGTCCAGCTGGCGGACGTTGTAATGATCGTCTTCCCACTCGCCCCCTTTGAAGCCGACGGCGAGCCGGGCCGGAATGCCGATGCTGCGCAACATCAGCGCCAGCGCGCTGGCAAAGTATTCGCAATGTCCGACGCGGGTGCGATTCACAAAATCTTCGACCGGGTCGAGCGTTGGGTCTCTGGGAACGGGCGCCAGCGAGTACCCGAAGCGCGTGGAATCGCGCAGGTAGTTGGTCAGCGCGCGGGCGCGGCCGAAGTGATCGTCGACCGGGATCTCTCGAACGATTTGGGCAGCCAGCGCTTTGGTCTCGGCCAACGGATCTCGGCCGCCTTCTGGGATCGGAGGGAGTACCGAAATGTTCTCCAGCTCCCACTCGTCCGGGGCTCGCGGCGCCGGCACGATCTTGGCCATTCTGCGGTTGTTCAGGCCCGCGGTCAGCAGCTCGTATTCCACCGTCGTGCCTTGAATCGTTTCGCGCGTGATTTGCTCGCGAATGGCGTCCCACAGTAGCGCATCGGTGATTTCGGTCGCGTAGGAGGGATAAATCGAAAACAGCACGCCCTCTTTGACCGGCATCACTCGAAAGCGCTGCCTCACCAGCGGTTTCGCTGATTGTAACGCATGAGCGTCCATGAGCCGCAAGTTGGAGCGCACGCGGGGCGCGCTCCATTTCTTGTTTTCATAGTTGGTCAGCGCGACGCCGCGAAACAGCGGCAGATCGTCCAGCTCGTAGACGCGGCCTGAGTCATCATGCGTTAGCCAGACCTGCATCACTTCTTCCGTGCTCTCGCTGACGCTGCCCATCTCTCCCAGCGTGA
>DASXPZ010000897.1:0-3618 GCA_036493275.1 Pirellulales bacterium | reverse complement strand
GCATGTTGCGCATCACGCAGAACTCACATGTCGGTGGAGCAAAGAGCTACTACTCGACGGCCGACTATTACCTGGGCAATGAGCAAGAACTCACCGGCCGCTGGCGAGGCGCGGCTGCCCGCCGTGTAGGCCTGGAAGGTGATGTGAAGCAACCCCAGTGGGACGCGCTCTGCGACAATCTGCATCCTGAGACCGGTCAGCAGTTGACCGCACGACTGCGGTCCGATCGCACTGTCGGTTACGACTTCAACTTCCATGTCCCCAAGAGCGTATCGCTACTCTATGCGACGACGCGCGACGAGCGGATTCTCGACGCCTTCCGCGACTCCGTGGACGGCACGATGCACGATATGGAAGCTGAAATGCTCACCCGCGTCCGCAAGGCGGGTAAGAACGAGAACCGCACCACGGGCAATATGGCCTGGGGCGAGTTCATCCACTTCACGTCGAGACCGGTGGACGGAGTTCCCGATCCGCATCTGCATGCCCATTGCTTCGTTTTCAACACGACGTTTGACGAAACAGATCAGAAATGGAAGGCGGGTCAGTTCCGCGAACTGAATCGTGACGCGCCGTATTTCGAGGCGGTGTTCCATTCTCGATTTGCGGAACGCTTGAGCGACCTGGGCTTGCCGATCGAGCGCAGCAAGAAAGGCTGGGAGCTATCCGGCGTCGATAAGCATCTGGTCGCGAAGTTTTCGCGCCGCACGGCGCAGATCGAAGAAAAGGCCCGCGAAATGGGGATCGACGATGTCGAAACCAAGGCCGAGTTGGGCGCCAAGACGCGCGAGCGCAAGGCCAAGAACCTGTCCTTTGTGGAGCTGCAGGACGCCTGGCAAGGCCGGATGGATGAGCAAGAGCTAGATGCACTCTCCGCACTGGAGCAAAAACTCGGTGGCGACGCCGAGCCGGCCGACAGCGATGCGTCGGCCAGGGCCATCGAATACGCCAAGTCCCACGTCTTTGAACGGAAGTCCGTGGTTCCCGAGCGGCAATTTCTGACCAGTGCGCTGTGGCACTCGGTCGGCCAGGCGTCGGTCGAAGAGGTGCAGCGCGAAGCAGCCGCCAGCGATTTAATCTATGGAAACCGCAGCGGACGGCAAATGGTCACGACGCGAGACGTGCTCGAAGAGGAACGCCAAGTCGTCGCATTTGCGCGCGAGGGACGGGGGACCTGCGCGCCGTTCGCCAAGCATCACGACAGTTTTAGTCGTGACTGGCTCAATGCCGAACAAAAGCAGGCAGTCAAGCATGTCGTTGAATCCCGCGACCGGGTCATGCTCGTTCGCGGCGCCGCCGGCGTCGGTAAAACCACATTGATGCAAGAAGCGGTCGAGGCGATCGAAGGAACAGGTACGAAGGTATTTGCATTCGCTCCCTCGGCCGACGCCAGTCGCGGGACGTTGCGGGATGCCGGATTCAAAGACGCCGACACCGTGGCCCGGCTGCTCGTCGATGAAAAGCTCCAGGAGCAGGCGAGGGGGCAACTGATCTGGGTCGATGAGTCTGGCTTGTTATCGATGAAGTCGATGCGGCAAGTCTTTAACATCGCCGACCGGCTCGACGCCCGTGTGTTACTTTCGGGAGACCGCTACCAGCATGGTAGCGTCGAGCGCGGCGCGGCCCTGCGGCTCCTCGAAGAGGAGGCGGGGCTGACGCCGGCCAACGTCAAAGAAATACAACGCCAGTCCGGAACCTATAAAGAAGCGGTGAGGGCGCTCGCCGAGGGGAACGCCGCGGTGGGTTTCAAGCGGCTCGATGATCTCGGCTGGGTCCATGAACTCCCCGAGGATGATCGTCACAAGCGGATGGCGGCCGACTACGTCGAGGCGGTCGCCGAAGGCAAAACGGCCCTTGTGGTTTCGCCGACGCACTTTGAAGGCGATAAGATCACCGCCGAAATTCGCCAGACGCTCAAGGAGCGCGGCGACCTTGGCCGCGACGAGCGCAGCTTTCGCGTGCTGCACAACGTCAATCTGACGGAAGCGGAGCGGGGGGACACTGTGAACTTTGCTCCAGGCGATGTGCTGATCTTTCATCAGAACGCCAAAGGTCATAACCGCGGTGAGCGGGTGAACGCCACGGGCGTGGACAAGCTGCCGCTTGACCAGGCGGCGCGGTTCCAGGTTTTTCACCGTGAAAATATCATGCTGGCTCCAGGCGACCGGGTGCGTATCACTCACAACGGCAAGACGGCCGACGGCAAACATGATCTGCGCAACGGCGCCATATATAATGTCAAAACATTCGACCAGGACGGCAATATTGTGCTCGGAAACGGCTGGACGGTCGGCAAAGACTGGGGGTTCCTGGCGCACGGCTATGTGACTACCAGTCATTCCAGCCAGGGGCGAACCGTCGACCGCGTCTTCGTCGGTCAAGGGAGCGAATCCTTCGTCGCCTCGTCGCGCGAGCAATTCTACGTCTCGGCTTCCCGGGCCAGGGAACGCGTGACCATCTATACAGACAACAAGGAATCGCTGCTCGACGCCGTCAAACGGTCTGACGATCGGCTGACCGCGACGGAATTCGTCAACGGTATCCCGCAGCGGCAAATCGAGCAATGGCGCGAGCAGGATCGCGATATAAAGGTTAAACAGCCAGAACGCGAGCGCGAGGAGCTACTCCATGAAAGGTAACCTGCTTGAGAAATATGCCAAGCCCAGCGAGGCGGAAAAGCCGGACGACCAAAACGGCGTGTCCGAGGATCTCGGCGCGTTCGCATTTTTGCGAGGCGTCCAGGACCGGGCGCTGATGCTCGAACTCCGTTTCAAGAACGGCAAACGGCGGGCTCTCGCCTACGCCTGGCTGCACGATGCCGAGTTCGATCCGTCCGACGGTATCACGCTCCATTTCGGTCCGAAAAAGGTCCGGATTGCCGGCCAGAACCTGAATGCCGAGGCGCGGCCCAATGTGAGGCTGTTTGATGCGCTCGCGCGTCATCGCGTCCCGTGGATTCAGGAAGCTAGCGGGGCGGGCTCCTGGACGGCCGATCGTGGGGCAACAACGATTGACGAAATCAAGGTCGATTGACACTCCCCGCCTAATATGCGTCGGTGTCGGACCGAAGCAATCAACGGACTGGCCTTTGTTTCCTTCAGAGGAGAAGTTGACGGCTACGGTACAAGCCGTCGCCGGCCCGTCCAAGCAAAGCAAATGAACCTACCAAAGTGAGCTGATTCGTCATATTAATAGTTCACCCAAACCATCTCGCGTACGATTGCGCGAGATATAACCGAAAGTTGTGGACGGGGTAGTTGAAAAAGGCGGCGTACTTGGGTTTGAATTTGGTTTGTTCACGACCCAATTCTTACCCGAGGTACGCCACCATGACCGAGCGTAGCAATTCGATGCTGGCCGTGCCAGCCACAACTTCGCGTGATGTGTTGACGGAGATTTTGCGAGACGGCGCGCAGCAGCTGCTGGCCCAGGCCGTCGAGGCGGAGGTCGCCGAGTGGATCGCGTCGCGGGCCAGCCTGACCGACGCGGCCGGCCGCCGCCAGGTGGTCCGCAACGGCTATTTGCCCAAGCGATCGATCACGACCGGAATTGGCGCGGTCGAGGTCCATCAGCCGCGGGTCCTTGATCGACGAACGACGGACGAAGCGGAGCTTTTTT
>DASXPZ010000896.1:0-3730 GCA_036493275.1 Pirellulales bacterium | reverse complement strand
CGATCATCGATTTCACGGAGCCCATCGCGCAGTTGGCCGGCTCGGCTCCGGCTTGCCGCATGAATCGGCCCAGCGCTTCCGCCTCGGTCCGATCTCCGACCACGGTCCCAGTGCCGTGCGCTTCGACCAATTCCAGTCGGCGCGGCGAAATTCTGGCCTGCGCGTAAGCACGCTCCAAGGCGCGGACCTGGCCCGACGCGTTGGGCGCGGTGAGCCCTTTGTCACGACCGTCGCTCGAAGCGCCGATGCCGCGGATCACCGACAGGATGCGGTCGCCGTCGCGCTCGGCGTCGGCCAGGCGTTTCAGCACCAGCACGCCGATTCCCTCGCTGAGCACGATGCCGTCGGCCTTGGCGTCGAAGGGCCGAATTCGTCCTTGTCGCGATAGCGCGAACGTCTTGGAGAACGCCATGTAGGCAAACGGCGTTTGCACCGTGTCTGCCCCCATTGCCAGGGCGACGTCGCTTGCGCCACTCTGCAGTTCTCGAACGGCCAACTGCAATGCGGCCAGCGATGAAGCGCAGGCGGCGTCGACGGCGTAGTTCGGTCCGCCGAGATCGTTGCGATTCGAGACCCGTCCGACGGCCACGTTCATCAAGAATCCGGGGAACGAATCTTCGGTCCATTCCGGCAATAGCGACCCGCACAGACCGAGGATCTCTTCCGAAGACATGGGAAAGCCCGGCACGCGGTCGACCAGCGGCATGCACGCGCGGAATCCATAAAACGTGGCCTGCGGACCTCCGCCGCCACCGATGCCGCACACTGCGGCGGTGCGTTCGCGGGCGAAGGGGCGCTCGGCGTAGCCAGCGTCGCGCAGCGCATGTTGCACCGCTTCGAGCAGTAGCAATTGCAATGGCTCGATGACTTTCATCGCCGCGGGAGAAATGCCGAACTTGAAAGGATCGAACGGCACGTCGCCGAGGAAGCCTCCCCACTTCGACACGATCCGATTTTTGGCCAGCGGGTCCGGATCGTAATAAGCTTTCCAGTCCCAATGCGACTCGGGAACCTCAGTGACGGAATAGACCTTCTTGAGGATATTCGACCAATACTGCTCCAAGTTGCCCGCGCCAGGGTAGTAACAAGAAACCCCGACAATCGCGACGTCGCAGGGGCCTTCGGAGGTGGCCGGCAATTTGGACACATCGGCTTGCGCGGCCAGCCGACGGGTGGCGCCGCCACAGACTGATTCGTGCAGTTCGGCGATCGTGGTCACGTTGTTGCGCAGCGACGAGAGCTGCCCGATCATGTACATGCCGCGGTCGTACTGCTCTTGCTCGGCCACCGGCGTCAAAGGAGCGCTTCCTTCGGAGCGATCAACCCCCTTCGAGGCGACGCGGAGCCGGCCGATATTCATCCATTCCAACTTGCGCGTGATCTCTTCTGCCGAGCGACCTTCGCCTTCGAGCTTGCGCTTCTCGAACAGGAACGAATCGCAGTAGGGCGTGGGGACACAGCGAATAGCGTGCCCTGTGCCGGTTTCGAGCAGCACCGTGTCTTCGCAACGCAGGGCTTCTTGTTGGAATCGCTCGACAATCGCGGCGTCGGCGACCGCCTCGCGCGTGAATAGGTAAGCGGTCCCCATCAATACGCCGACCTTGACCTTGCGCTCGGCGAGCCGCGCCGCCGCGGCGGCGACCATGGCGCCCGACAACTCGTCATGAACGCCACCGGCAAAGACAATATGCAGTTTATCGTCGGTCCCGTTGGGTCCGAGATGTTCCAGGATGACGTCGCAAGCGGCGTCCCACAGGGCGAAGCTGGTGCGCGGTCCGACGTGTCCGCCGCACTCGCGCCCTTCCAGAATAAAACGACGGGCGCCATCTTTGAGGAACATCCGCAGCAGTCCCGGCGACGGAACGTGCAGATAAGTGGGGATTCCCTGCGCTTCGAATTCCTTCGCCTGATCCGGACGCCCGCCGGCAATCAAGACGAACGGAGGCTTTCGCGCCAGAATGGCGGCGGTCTGCTCCTGGCGAATTTCGGCCGGCAGGAAACCCAACACGCCGGCGCCCCAGGCGCGATCTTCCAATCGCTTGGCCGTTTCGGCCAAGAGCGTGTCGACTTCGGCTTTGCGCAGCAGCGCCAGCGCCAGGAATGGGAGCCCTCCTTCGCGGGCCACCGAATCGCAAAACGCGGCCGTGTCGCTGACGCGGGTCATCGGCCCTTGCACGATCGGATATCGGGTCCGATGGCTGACCGCCAAGGGAGAGCCCTCGGCCAGCAGCTTCAAGTCTCGCGCCAATTTCAAATTCTTTTGGACGTTGTCGACGATCGCGCCGACGATGCCACCGACTGTGCGATATTTATCCGCCAGCGGCGCGGCCGAGGTGGCGTCTTGTCCGAGGGAGCGCAACTCCAGCATCGAATCGGCCGCAAATGCGTCGGCGATTGCGTCGTGCCACGCCAGGCGACGCGCCGCGGGATCGGCGAATTCAACTTCCAAACGCTGCGCCTCGCTGGCGAGCCTGGCGCCGAGCGGCGAGCGAGGCCACTGGGCAATCCGAAGGCGCTGACCGCGAGTCGCGCCGAACAGAGCGGTCTGACTGCCATCGAAGCTGCGGATCCAATTGCGCGTGGCTTCGGGCCAGTTGGCCTCGCGGCTCAACAGCACTTGCGAGTCGAGGACGACGCCTTGAGCGCCGGCGGCGACGCAAGCCGCGGCGGTATTCAGTCCGACGCCCCCTTGAACCCAGACGGGCGGCGGTTCGGCCAATTCGAGCGCTACCTGACTGAACCAACGCTGAATAAGAATGAACGACGTCTCTTCGCCGACGCGACCGCCGGCTTCGTGTCCCTTGAGGATCAGCCCATCGACGCCCAATTCGGCGCCGCGGCGCATTTCGACGACGTCGGTGGCTTCGAGAAATACTTGCAGGCCGGCGGCGCGACAATGGTTGATCCAGTCCGCCAGTTCCGCGTGATCGCCACCGGCGAATACCACCCAGCCAAGTCCTGGAGCCCGCTCGGCAAGCAATGCGCTCAGAATCGGTCCACCGCGCACGCCAACTTTTACGCCGTAGGGACGATCGGTGTAACGCGCCAGCCTAGTCAAAGCCTGGCGAACCTTCCCGACATCCGACGTGTACTCCAGATCGATCGTGCCGCGCGCGCCAGCACGGCAGGCTGCGATAGCGACGGCTGGATCTGCTAGCGGCGCCGGAGTGATTACAAATACATCGTGTTGCTGCATGGTGGCATATCCCACTGCAAATACCAGATTGCGAACGACCGCCGAGCTCGCGATGCCAGCGCGAATTGGCGGTCTTAAATGCCTCCGAAGATAATTACGGTATCCTGGAAAGCTTGCGTTGCTAACCCCAAATTTCTGAGCCTGATAGACTGCGCGTACAGGGCAATTTAGGGCGTCTATCTTCTCGATTCGGGATCCGTCTTAATAAGCGCACTGCCCGACAGATTGTTTCAACCGCTCCAAACGGAAATCCAAGAAGGGATCCGCCGACGTTCGGACTGATCGAGATGGAGGACGCAGAGCAACTCGTCGGTCGCCTGCGATCGAAAATGTCTTTAGTCATCAGCCCTCCGTGGTCTGTCCGCGATCGACGATCAGTCGATAAACCGGTGATAACGCCCCATCCAATAGGGGAGCAGGATCGCCGCTCCGTCGTCTCGCTCCGTTCCGCCGGAGCCGCCATCGAGCGCATAGGGGTCGCCGTTCCAGCGCATCACGCGGCGTTCCGATGGCGGCAATGCGATCGTGCCGCGC
>DASXPZ010000895.1:0-2324 GCA_036493275.1 Pirellulales bacterium | reverse complement strand
GCGTGTTTGCACAGATTCTCCATTTTGAAAGGCGACTCAAATGACTCGTTTTTTAGGAAAGATTTGGCTGGGATTGATCGCTTTGGCATTCCTGGCGGCGACGATGCGGCCGGCGATGGCACAGCAACGGGGCGGCGGGCGCGGAATGGGGATGGGCGGCCCGACGTCGACAGCACGGCTGGCGACATTGCCCGAAGTCGAGACAGAACTGAAACTGACGGACGATCAGAAGTCGAAAATCAAGGCGATCAGCGAGCAATTGGTGACCGATACGCGGGGACTGTTCGGCGGCGGCGGCGATCCGAGCGAGACCCGCGAGAAGATGGAGCAATTGAACAAGGACGCATCGGCGAAGGTGGACGCAGTTTTGGATGCCACGCAGCAGAAGCGGATGCAGCAAATTGAGATTCAGGTCAATGGCGCGGGCGCGCTCAATAACCCGGCCGTGGCCGATCAACTGAAGTTGACTGACGATCAGAAGAAGCAGCTGGCGGAAGCGCGCGACGCGAATTTTCAAACGATTCGAGATGCCATGGGGGACATGGGAAGCATGTCGCGCGAGGAGCGGCAGGCAAAGGGGGCGGAAATGAGAAAGGCCGCCGATGAAAAATTGTTGGCGGTGCTGACCGATCAACAAAAGACAGAGTTTGAAGCGTTGAAGGGCGCGCCGCTGACGATCGACCTGAGTCAATTACGTCGCGGTTTTGGCCGTGGCGGCGGCGGTGGCGGCGGAAATCGGGCGAATAACTAACGCTCGTCGAATCGCCAACAGCTCGATCGGCCGCAACACACCGATTCGGGTAGCCCTGGTAAACCGCCCATGTCTTGCTTGTGGAGAATGGTGACGATGCAGTGGCGAATTGTTTTTGCTGTCTGCGTTGCTGGCTGCACGGCATGGGGAAGCTGCGCTCGAGCGGGCGAGAATTGGCCGGCTTGGCGTGGGCCGGCCGCGAACGGAACCAGCGACAGCCAGAATCTCCCGACGACTTGGGGCCCGGACCAGCACGTGGTGTGGCGGGCCGATTTGCCGTCGTGGAGCGGCGGCTCGCCAGTGATCTGGGGCGACCGCGTTTTTGTGACGTCGCCGGCTGCGCCGCCGAAGGATGAGAAATCGAAGGACGAGGCCAAGGCTGCGTCGGCCGATCCACCAGTGGCTGATGCAGGTGCTGGTCCACCTCCGGAGGGTGGCCCTGGCGGCGATGGGGGCGGGCGTCGTCGGCGCGGGCGCGGTGGACCCGGTGGCGGCATGGGCGGGATGTTTGGCCCGAAACGTGAGCCTGGTGGCCAATCGCTGCTGCTAATGTGCCTATCGAAGCGCGATGGCAGCGTCTTGTGGGAGAAGGAGTTTGACCACGGTAACGAAACGAAGATGAAGCAGAATTCGTCGAGCCCTTCGCCGGTGACCGACGGTCGAAATGTCTGGGCAGTGACTGGCAACGGCGAGGTGGCGGCGTTCGACGTCGACGGCAAGGAGCTGTGGAAGAAGAACCTGCAGGAGACTTACGGCCGATTTGGATTGAACTGGGGCTATGCTTCGTCGCCGCTGTTGTACGATGGTAAGCTGATTATCGAGGTGCTGCATGGCTCGCACACGCACGATCCATCGTACGTGATCGCGTTTGACGGCGAGACGGGCGAAGTGTTGTGGCGCGTCGAGCGGCAAACCGATGCAACTCAGGAGGCGCCCGACGCCTATACGACGCCGGCGCTGTTTACTTCCGCGAGTGGGCCGCAGATCGTAGTGAGCGGCGCGGATTACGTGACGGCTCACGATCCGGCGACTGGCAAGGAGGTGTGGCGCGCGGGCGGATTAAATCCGAGCAAGGAGCGCGATTATCGGATCGTCGGCTCGCCGTTTGTGGTTGGAGGGACAATTTTCGCACCGACGCGAAAGACGCCGATTTTGGCTCTGCGTGGCGGCGGCACGGGCGATGTCACCGAGAGCGGCTTGATTTGGAAGTTTGAGGGCAAGGGGGCGCCGGATGTGCCGACGCCGGTGTCCGATGGAACCTATTTCTACATGGTCGACGATCGCGGTTTGGCAACGTGTTTAGATGCCAAAACAGGGCAGGTGGAGTGGGGGCCGGAGCGCACGGCGCTGGGGAGCGTGAGCGCGTCGCCCGTGCTGGCGGATGGGAAGCTCTACATCACGAACGAATCGGGAGTGACGACGGTACTTGCAGCGGGTCCGGAGTTCAAAGTGTTGGCGACCAACGAGCTCGATAACGGCTACACGCTCTCTTCGCTGGCGGTCTCGGGCAGCCAGCTGTTTCTGCGCACGGCCGAGCATCTGTATTGCATTGGCCAGTAATCGCGCGACGCTC
>DASXPZ010000894.1:0-7262 GCA_036493275.1 Pirellulales bacterium | reverse complement strand
TCGAAGGCGTATTCAGCCGGATCGGCCGAAGCCAAGAAACTGATCGAGGCAGCCGCCGCCAAGTTTAAAGAGTTGAATAAACATACTTCCCAGCAAGGTGTTTTTCGATTGCTCTGCCTTAGTTACGAGGGACAGTGCTATTTGGAATTGGGCGATACCCAAAAAGCACTGAATGTGCTGGCCCCGGTCGTACAACTCTCGGATGAATTCAAAGATCAGGCGCAATTAAAGGCGTTTGCCCTGCAAATGGCCATGCAAGCCTGGACCAGCGAGAAGGAAAAAAAGTACGAGGAAGCCGTTCGGGCTGGAAGTGAATGGCTCAAAAATGTCCGGCCGGCTCAAACGCGCACGCTCAATGGCATGGCCGTCCGTTACTTTTTGGCAGTGGCGCTGAAGCATCAGGCCGACACAACTCTTAAAGACGAAGAAGGCCCGAAGCGCAAGGCCCTGGCCGAGGCCCGTAAGCAAGCCAAAGAAGTCTCTGGATTATCCGGGGAACATCAAGACGAAGCCAAAAAGCTCTTCCAGGAACTGGCCGGGATCGAAGAGGGGGAGGACGATCCGGTCAAGACCTTTGCCGAGGCGTTCGACCAGGGCAAAGACGCTTTGAGTGTCTTTGAAGCCCGTCAGGAGCAGATCAAGCTGGCGGCGACGCCGGAAGAGCAGGCCAACATCGCCACCTACGAACAAGAGGGAGCCGACGCGCGCGAAAAAGCGCGAAAGCTGCTTCATCGGGCCCTTGAGTTGGCCGCTCCGTCGACCTCGACCGACGATCTGAACGCCGTTCGCCTCTATCTCTGCTACCTCGCCTATTACTCGAAAGACTATCTCGACGCGGCGGTGCTGGGGGACTTTTTGACCCGCCGCTATCCGTCGACGCCGGGGGCTCGCCAAGGCGCCAAGATCGCGCTGTTGTCGCTGATGCAGCAATACACCGCGGCCACGCCCGAAAACCGCGCGAGCGAAAAACGCCGCATGGAAGCCCTGGCCGAGTTTGTCGCCAAGCGCTGGGCCGGCGAGCCCGACGCAGACGACGCCTGGATGACGTTGATGATCGTGGCGACGGGCGAGCAAGACGTGCCGCAGATGCTGGCTTATTTGGCCAAGATCCCCGAGACCTCGGTCAAGCGCGGCGAGGCCGAGCTCAAGGCCGGACAGGCGCTGTGGATCAAGGCGCTGAACGCGATGCGCAAGCCGGAAGCGGAGCGATTGCCGCAGCCCGAACTCGACAAGCTCCGTCAAGACGCCCTGGCCATGCTGGAGCAAGGAGTTGACCGAACCCGCAAGGCGGGCGCCTCGGGAGGCGTGACGTTTGCCGTCGCTACCGGAGCCCTGACGCTCGCGCAGATTTATATTGAGAGTAACCAGGGGCCCAAGGCGGTCGCCCTGCTCGAAGACCCGCAGTTCGGCCCGCTGACTTTGGTCAACGCCAACGATCCGGTGACGACGCAGGGGACTTTCGCCGCCGAGGCCAACAAGGCGGCGCTGCGAGCGTATGTTCTGACGCAGCACCTCGAGAAGGCCGAACAGGTGATGAACGCCTTGGAAAAGAGCATCCCGCAGGAAAACGTCGCCCAGGCCAATCAGACGTTGATCAATATCTACCGATCGCTGGGACGAGAATTGGAAGAGCAAGTCAGGCTGTTGCGTCTGGAGCGAAGGACAGAGGACCTGCAAAAGGTTTCAAAAGGTTTCGAGATGTTCCTCGACCGAATTGCCGCCAAGGAGCAGGGGAACACGTTCAGCTCGCTCAACTGGGTGGCCGAAACTTTCACACACTTGGGCGCTGGCCACGATGGCGACGATGCGCTCCCGCCCGAAGTGCGCGGCTATTTCGAAAAGGCCGCCAGCACCGACGAACGAATTCTCAAACAACTGGCGGCGGATCCCACGTTCGGCAAACCCGAGGCGGCGATTCCAGTCAAAGCTCGCCTGGCAAAAAGCCTGCGTAACAGCGGCAAGCCGAAAGAAGCGATCATGATGTTGATCGACGTCTTGAAGTCCAATCCGAACTTGTTGGACGTGCAGAAAGAAGCCGCCTACACGTACCAGGCATGGGGAAAAGAAAATCCGCACTATTACCAGATCGCCATCGGCGGCGGTAAAGGGGCGCCGCCGGGGACGGCCGGAGTCATCGGCGACGACGCGGCAGTGATCGTGGGCTGGAACGGCCTGGCCGCGCGGACGCAGCGCAACCCTCGCTTCCGAGACTTCTTCTACGAGGCGCAATACAACTCGGCCAAGTGCAAGTTGCTGCAGGCTCAAACGCTGAAGGGAAAAGAAAAGACGACAGTGCTCGATGGAGCGGCCGGCATGCTGACCCTCACGGCGGGGGCCCATCCCGACCTGGGTGGAGGAGAATGGCCGAAAAAATACAACGAGCTGCTGAAGACGATTCAAACCGCCGCGGGGCGCGAACCGAGGGGACTTCCCCCGCCAAAACCAGCCGCCAATCCCAAAGAAACCGCAGCCGGCGGAGCCGCCAAGTAAGAATCACGCTGTCACGTAATAGATCAAACCGCACGTTCACCTGAATCCAATTCATCGCATCCCACGCCAACCGCCGGCGTCGTATTCTCCTAGAGGAAGATTTACCATGCGTCTTTCGGCCTTAGCCATTACGCTTTGCGTCTTGTTGCCCGCCGCGCGCTTGGCGCAAGCGGCCGATGACGACACGATTCGTCTCAAGCCCAACGGCAACGCCGTCGGCACGATCAGCAAGATGACCGCGACGGAAGTCTCGCTCGATATGAATGGCGGGCAAAAGCGGACGATCCCGGTCAATGAGATCGAGACGATCATCTTTGCCGGCGAACCGGCCGAAATGCGGCAGGTGCGCAGCCACATCGGCAACGGCAATTACGAAGCGGCGCTCAACGCGCTGGAGAAAATATCGCAGATGACCCTCTCGAGCGAATCGGTCCAGCTCGACGTCGCCTTCTACTCGGCCCTCTGTCGCTCGCGGATTGCGCTGGCCGGCGGCGGCGACGTGGGGAAAGCAGGGGGACTAATGCGGCAATTCGTGAGCAAGTCCGCCACCAATTACCACCATCTGCAAGCGGCCGAGATCCTGGGCGACCTGTTCGCCGCCGTGGGCCGGTTTGACCTGGCGTACGAACAGTACTCGCTAGTCGAAAAAGCCCCCTGGCCCGACTACAAACTCCGGGCCGGCGTCGCCAAGGGGCGGGTGCTGGCGGCTCAGAAGAAATATCCGGAGGCGCTGACAGCCTTCGAGGGCGTCATCAAGCTGGCCGGCGACTCGCCAGGCGCCGCGGCGAATCAAAAGCTGGCCGCCGAACTGGGCAAGGCGATTTGCCTGGCCAACACGGACAAAGTGGACGAGGGGATCAAGCTCGTGCAGCAAGTGATCGACGCTTCATCGCCCGAGGATAACGATCTGAACGCCCGCGCGTACCTGGCGCTCGGCAACTGTTACAAACAAAAGCCGGGCGCCGTCAAGGACACGCTCGACGCCTTTCTGCACGTCGATTTACTTTACTTTCAGAACCGCGAAGTCCACGCAGAGGCCCTCTCCAACCTGTCCCGGCTATTCAACGAAACGGGTCACCCGGAACGAGCCCTGCAAGCCTCGCAAGTCTTGAAGGAACGCTATCCTGGCAGCGTGTGGGCCAAGAACTGACGCGGTCGTTAAGCCGGTCGAGCAGATGACCGTCGATCGATCAATCCATGGTCGTCGCGCTGTAGCTGCTGATCTTCTGCGCCTTGCAGAGATTCATCACGTTGACGACGAACTGCCAGGGGCAGGCGCGGTCGGCCCGGATCACCACGTTCACTCGGCCGGGATTATCCGCTTCGGCCTGTCGCAGCACGGTCTTCAACTCCTCTTCGGTCTGCGGATTGCCGCCGACGACATAGCGGCCGCCGGCCTCGATATTGACCACCAGGTCGTTCACCTTGGCGGTCAGCGGCAGGGCGTCGCTCGCCCGCGGCAGCCGGATGCTGAGCTCGCGCTCGTTGAGGATGTCGCTGGCCACGATCGTGGGAATGGTGATCATAAACACGATCAACAGCACCAGCACGACGTCGACCAATGGCGTGACGTTGATCGCCGTGATCGGGGCGTCCTCATCGTCGTCGGTATAACCAGAGGCGGCGCCAGCCATCGTTTACACCTCGGCCGGTTTCTGCGTCTTGACTGGCGTCGCCGGGGCCGCGCCAGTCGCCTTGAACAGCGATAACACCAGATGGGCCAGCGAATCGGCCTTCGCGCTGCGAGTGCGGACCCTGCGCAAGAAAAAGTTGTAGGCCACCACGGCCGGAATAGCGACGAACAGCCCGACGGCCGTGGCGACGAGCGCCTCGAAGACGCCCCCCATCACCGCGTTGGCCGCGGCTTGCTTGGCGGCCTGCGCAGCCGTTAAATCGTGCGCGGCCTTGATGATCCCCAGCACCGTGCCCAAGAGGCCGATGAACGGGGCGTTGTTGCCGAGCGTGCCCAGGATCGAAAGCAGCGACTCCATCCGCAATCGCTCGCGGAGTTTGGCGCTGAGCATCGCTTCGCCCGCGGCCTGTGGACCGCGATGCGCGGCGGCCAGGCCGGCCGCGACGACAACGCATTCGATCGCCTTCGAGTTCTTGACCAGCTCGAAGGCCTGTTTGACGTCGCCATCGCGCAACAGCCGTGTCAACTCGGCCGCCAGGCGATCTGCATTCACGGTGCGCGACGAAAAGTAAATCAAACGCTCGACGATGATCGCCAGGCTGAGGACGCTGAGCGCGACCAGCAGCCACATCACCCACTCGGCGCCAAACAGCGCGACCTTCAGAAAGACGTCGGTCAGATTCATGAGATCGTCGCTTATCGAAAGGTTGCGTCGGCCGGATCCTCGCCTGGCGCGCGGCCTGCAGCGGTTACCAGCTATTTTTTGTACAGCACCGGTCGAAAAGGGGCAACAAGCGCAGTTCTCGGAATCTCAGGCCTTCGCAGCATTCAGCGAGAAAGCGGCTATCAGAGGAAAAATACGCAAGCCACCGAGGACACCGAGAAAGAGGACCGTGCTGCCGAACGCACTAGCAAGTGCGCCTCAATCATAAAACGCTGAGACCGATCGTCTTCCTCCCTCGGTCTTCTCGGTGGCCAATCGCTGTTTGCCTTTGCCGACAAACCCCGACAGCACCCTGCGACAGTGGCGCTTGCGATTTTTGATCGGGACTATTGCCGCATTTTGAGCAAATCGCGGATTTCGATCAGCAGCTTTTCCTGCGCGCTCGGCTCGGGCGGTTTTTTTTCTTCAGTGCGATGCATCGCGTTCACCACCTTCACCAGCACGAAGACCGAGAAGGCGATGATCAAGAAGTCGAGCGAGACTTGCAAGAAGTTGCCGTAGTTGATCGTCACCGGCTTATTGAGGCCGGGCAGCTCGTAGGCCAGTTCCGAAAAATTGACGCCGCCGATCAAGTAGCCGATCGGGGGCATCAAAATATCGTTCACCATCGACGAAACAATCTTGCCGAAGGCGCCGCCGATGATTACGCCCACCGCCAGGTCGATGACGTTCCCACGCTTGATGAACGACAAAAACTCGTTGACCACGCCCAGCGGTTTTTTAAAGTCCGGCAGAAGGTTTGGTTCCATAGGATCGACTCCAGCGAATGTGAGAGTCAGGAAATTAAGCGGCGTCCTCAGCGGCTGCATGACACCGCCCGGCTAATACGCCTTGGCGAAGATCGCGCGCTGCGTGGTCAGTTGGCCGGTAAACAGGCACTTGCCGGGAATCGGCTCTTCGAAGCCGGGCTCGTCCGCGATCGGCACGCAACGAATCGTTACCTTCAGCGCTGCCAGGATCTCGGCCGTTTCTTTCGTCTCAACAAAATGGCCGGTGACGAACCCACCATGAATCTCGGGGTTCTCCGTGTTCTTGGGGGTGAAGTAGGCCTTGAATTCGTCGAGCCGCTCGATCGTGCGACTGTTGGCCGCCCGCAGCGCCAGGGCCCGCTCGAACAACGACTTCTGACCTGCCGCCAGCGTCGCCCCGACGCTGGTCACGAATTCAGCGCGAGCAATCGCCGCCTTCTTTTCGCCCGACGTCTCGAACCGCGACTTGGGCATCAGTGTGTCGCCGGCGATATCGCGCGGGCCAACCTCGACCAGGATCGGCACGCCCCGTTTGACGTGTTGCCATTTCTTGTCTACCCGTGCGATGTCGCGATCGTCGAGCTGCACGCGAACCGGCTCGTCGTCGTAGCGCTGCGCCGCCAGCTCGGCGCGGAGCTTGTTGCAATACTCGAGCACGGGGCCGCGCTCTTCGTCGTTGCGATACATCGGCAACAGCACCACATGCTGCGGCGCCAGGCGCGGCGGCAGAATCAGGCCGTCGTCGTCCGAATGCGTCATCACCAGAGCGCCGACCAGCCGCGTCGATACGCCCCACGACGTGGTCCAGGCGAATTCTTCGCGCCCGGCCGCGGACAGGTATTTGATCTCCTGGGCCTTCGAGAAATTCTGACCCAGAAAGTGCGACGTGCCGGCCTGTAGCGCCTTGTGGTCCTGCATCATGGCTTCGATGCTGTAGGTGTTGACGGCGCCGGGAAAACGCTCGCCGGCAGTTTTTTCGCCGCAGATGACCGGCATGGCCATGAAATCTTGCGCGAACGTGCGATAGACGCCGAGCATCTTGCGAGTTTCTTCCACCGCTTCTTCGCTGGTGGCGTGGGCCGTGTGTCCTTCTTGCCAGAGGAATTCGGTCGTCCGCAAAAAGAGTCGCGTGCGCAGCTCCCAGCGGACGACGTTTGCCCATTGGTTGATCAAGATCGGCAGATCGCGATAGCTCTTGACCCACTTGGCGTACGTGGCGCCGATGATCGTCTCGCTCGTCGGTCGCACCACCAGCGGCTCTTCGAGCTTGCCGGTGGGGACCAATTTGCCATCCGCGCCTGCCTCCAGCCGGTGATGCGTGACGATCGCGCATTCCTTGGCAAAGCCCTCGACGTGCTCGGCCTCTTTTTCCAGGTAACTCAGCGGAATGAAGAGCGGGAAATAGGCGTTCTGATGCCCTGTCTCTTTGAACATCCGATCGAGCGCCCGCTGCATGTTTTCCCACAGAGCGTAGCCCCACGGCTTGATCACCATGCAGCCGCGAACGGAGGAATTCTCCGCCAGGTCAGCCGCGCGGACCACTTGCTGGTACCACTCAGGGTAGTCCTGCTCGCGCGTGGGGGTGATCGCAGTCTGGGGAGCCTTGGCCATCGGAAATTCCATCGACAAACTGGGGCGAAGCGCGCAATAGGCGTCTTGCCAGCGG
>DASXPZ010000893.1:0-5823 GCA_036493275.1 Pirellulales bacterium | reverse complement strand
CTAGGGTTCTGTGTTTACAGGTATCCTTTGATTTCTACCGCCACCGGGCTGATCATCTACATTGGCGTTCAGGCCATGACCGCCTTCTTTGCTCCCACGAGCATCCTAAATGCGCTAATCTGGAAAATTCTGATCATCGTGGGTCTAGCCAAAGCGGTGCAGGCGGCGCTGGCCTACGAGCGGGATCTGGCAAAGAGTGAAGGCGCCGAGGTCCCGGCATGACGCTGCCAGGCGATCTGTCGCCCTATGGTGAACCAGAAGATCCACAGGAGGCGGAAGGGGTCGATCGTCCCTGCGACCAGCCTGAATCGCTCGTGGCGGAGCCAGATCTGGTCGCATGCTGGCGCTGTGGGTTGCCGTTCGCCGAGGACCAGCGATCGTGTCCTGTCTGCCGCGCAAAGAATCGGTCCTTCAAACCAGGCGCGCGGCCCAGTTCAGAGCCCACGGCGGCTGAGATTTTTAGCGTCATCCAGTCCGACGAGTACGCCGCCGCGTCGCGGCATGCGCAGGGGCTCGATTTCGATAACGACTCTTTACGGGCTGTATTCAAGGTCTTTCTGATCTTATTGGCGACGTCGATCATTCAGGGGATGGTGCTCCTGGGAATGAGCGAATCGGTCAAAAATCCGGAAGAGCGGGAACAAAGCGCGCAGGCCCTGGTCGTCTTCGTCGAAGTGGTCGATTCGATCGTGGTGCTGGGGGCGCTCTTCTGGATCGGGCGGCCTCCCAAAGCGCCGTCGCCACACGGATTCGCGAAATTCAAAGGCGTCATTACAGGGACCACAGTCATGGCCGTGGCGTTCGGCGCGAACGTCCTCTATCACCACCTGTTGCGGCTTTACATTTTTCCGAATGGCGTACCGGAGTGGGCCGAAGAAACCGAAGGCCCCCTGCTGTTCACCATTTTGACGACGCTCGTTCAACCCGCAATTATCGAAGAACTGTTTTTTCGCTATCTCGTGCTTGATAATCTACGCGCCGTGACCAGCGTGCGCGCGGCAGTCTGGATTTCAAGCGTTGCGTTCGGCATGGCGCATCTCGGTAATCCGGTCGGCATTCCGGTGCTGATCGGCGTGGGCTTTGCGCTCGGACTCGCGCGTGTCTGGTCGGGCTCGCTGTGGCTGCCGATGGCGCTGCATGCGCTGCACAACGCTCTGGTGACTTTCCTGTAATAAGCAACCTGTCGCCGCAGAAAATGTATGGTCGGATTAAGTGTTTCAGCCCAGCGCGCTTACGGCGTCAGCGTCATCCTGCCGGTTGTATTGGCCGCCGCTTGCGCCTTGTTCGGGGCCACGACCGGCGGGCCGGGCTGGTGGGCCGCCACGGCGATTCTGACGTCCGTTGCCATGGTGGGATTGATCGTTCCCAGCCCGCCGTTTCATTGGCGGATCGATTCGGACGGGCTCGTCGATGAAATCACCGCGTCACGAATTCCGTTCGATTCGATCTCGGGCGTCTATCCCTCTCGCCTGGCCTACTGGCGCAAGCGCCCCCTCCGCTACGCGCTGGAAGTCGCCCACGACGGAGGCTATCTGCGCGTCCCCGTGCGGACGACGGTCGCCACGACCTATCTCGAGGAATTCCTGCTGCGCCAAATCCCTGAATCAACCAGTGTGGTCGACCAGGACATCGAGCGCTACCGGCAGGCGCAAGTCGCCGCGTTTGGCGACGAGCGCGTCTTCTCGTTCGCCGGCCGGCGGCAGATGGCAAAGACGAGGTCGCGCCCCGCCATTTGGGGATTCACCACACTGCTCGTTGGCAGCCTGATTGCTTTCGGCGTCGGAGTCTGGCTGAAATCGGAGTCGGTAATCGCGGTCGGCGTGCTGGGCGCTTCGTGCGGGTTGATCTGTCTCTTATTTACCGTGCTCTCCGTTCCTTCGCAGCATCTCGGACGGATGGCAAAGTCGAGCCTGGTAATCAGCCCGTTGGGGCTGGCCTTGTCGCAAGAGGGCTTGAAAGGGGAGCTTGGCTGGAGCGAGATTCTGAAGATCACCTATAGCGGCAAGCCGCGCAAGTTCGCGGTGACGGCCTCCGGCATGCGCCCGGCGATCCACGTCAAGCTTTCCGGCGTGACCGTCATGATCTACGACTCGTACGACCGCCCCTTGAGCTGGATCCACGAGCGCATCGAGCAGTATTGGAAGTAGCCGATATCGCGCGGCTGAGATACTTCTCTCTCAGAGAAAAGTTGGCGCATCGACCAGCGATTTTCGTCGGCCAGTCCCAGACAGCCGAGCATCAAAGGATCGGCAAGATCGACTCTTTGTCGTCAAAAAAGTGGCCACAGAGGGCTCAGAGGTCACCGAGAAAGAGAGTAGAATTCAAATCGCTTCTTCGTCTTTTTCTCGGTGTCCTCGGTGTGCTCTGTGGCCATATTTCCCCCCGCCTTAGTTCAACGAACAAGAATAGACGCCGGCGTCGCACGAGGCGAAGCGAAGTTGCAGATGTGCTGAAATGCTTCCGCTGCTATTCTTCCGGCGCGGCTTTTGGCGATTTCTTTTTGGCCGATTTCTTTGCGGACTTCTTGGCCGTTTTGGCGCCGGCGGCGGGCGTGGTCTTCTTGGACGCGGCGCCTTTGCGCTTTGCCTTGGGCGGAGGCGCCACCAGCGCGCGGGCTGCCAGTAGCTCCAGCGCCATTTCGAGCGTTACTTCTTCGATCGGTTGCTGCTTCGGCAGCGAAGCGTTCCCCACTCCATCGCTCACATAGGGACCGTAGCGTCCTTCGAGCAGCTTGACCTCTTGCTGCGTGACCGGTGAAGTCCCGAACACCTTCAGCGGAGGTTTGGCCACGCCGAAGCCGCGCCGCTGTTGCTTGGGCTGCGCCAAAAGCTCGACCGCCTGCTCGAACGTCACGTCGATCGGCGAGACGTCGCCCGGCAAACTGCGCGTCTCTTCGCCGCTTTTCACGTAGGGTCCAAAACGGCCGTTGTAGGCCATGATCGGCTCGCCGCTCGTTGGGCTAGGACCCAAGTTGCGCGGCAAGCTCAGCAGTTTTAGCGCCACATCGACCGTCAACTGGTCGGGCGTCATGCCCTTGAGCAGTGAGGCGTTCTTCGGCTTTTCGTCGGCGTCGGGGTCGCCCAACTGCACGTAGGGGCCAAACCGGCCCGTCTTGATGTACACCGGCTTGCCGCTCGTTGGATCATGCCCGAGGGGCTTGTCTCCTTCGGCGGCCTGGTCGAGTAGCTTGAGCGCGGCGTCGATCGTTAGCTCGTCCGGCAGCACGGACTCGGGAATGCTGGCCCGCCGCTCGCCTTGTTCCAAGAAAGGCCCGTAGCGGCCGACGCGGACAAAGATTTCCTCGCCCCCCTCGGGCGTGCCGAGGCGAATCCGGCTGATGTCGCGGGCGTCGATCTGCTCGGCCTTGTTCAGCAGTTGTTTTTTCAGTCCCTGCGTCGCTTCGACATTGCCATTCTGCGGTCCGCCGAAATAAAACGTCCGCAAATAGTCAAGCGATTGCCGCTCGCCGCGGCTGATGGCGTCGAGATCGTCTTCCATCTGCGCGGTGAAGCGATAGTCGACAAGGTACGGCAAGTGCTCTTCGAGCAACTGCGCGACGGAGAAGGCGACCCAGGTGGGTACCAGCGCATTGCCGCGCTTGACGACGTACTCGCGGGCCTGGATCGTCTCCATGATCACGGCGTACGTGCTCGGCCGGCCGATGCCCAACTCTTCGAGCGCGCGGGTTAGCGTTGGCTCGTTGTAACGGGCCGGCGGTTGCGTGTTGTGCTCTTTGGTCTCCATCTCGCGACAGTTCAGAGTTTCACCGACGCGAACGTCGGGGAGCACGGTCTCTTTGTCGGCGATCTCGGCGGCCGGATCATCGGCCCCTTCGACGTAAGCCCGCAGGTAGCCGGCAAAGTCGATCGTCTTTCCGCCGACCTGGAATGAGGCGTCGCCCCCTTCGATGGTGATCGAAATGCGCCGACCGCGGGCGTCGGCCATCTGGCTAGCCACGGTTCGCTTCCAGATCAGGTCGTAGAGGCGGAACTCGTCGGCGCCGAGTGCGCCGCGCAGCGACTCTGGCAGCGCAAAGGGGCTGCCGGCCGGGCGAATGGCCTCATGCGCCTCTTGAGCGTTTTTGACCTTGGTGCGGTATTGCCGCGCTTCGGCCGGCAGATACTCGGGGCCGTATTGCGATTTCACCAACTCGCGCGCCGCCTCGACCGCCACGGTGGCCAGGTTCGTCGAGTCGGTTCGCATATAAGTAATGTGACCGTTCTCGTACAGGCTCTGGGCTACTTGCATCGTGCGGCGGGCCGTGAATCCGAGCTTGCGGTTTCCTTCTTGCTGCAACGTGCTGGTGGTAAAGGGAGGATAGGGCTTGGTTGTGTATGGTTTGTCGTCGATCGCGGCGACGCGGAACTCCAGCGGCTTCAGCCGCCCGGCGAGCGCCGATGCTTCCGCGGCGTTCAACAGCAGCAGGCCGGGATCCTTCAGCCGACCTGTCGCCGAATCGAAGTCCTTGGCCGCCGGCACGCGACGGTTCTGATAGCTGGTCAGCCCCGCCGCCAGCGTTTCGCCGCTTCCTTTGGCAAACGTTCCCAGCAGGTCCCAGTAATTGGCCGAGACGAACGCCATGCGTTCGCGTTCGCGCTCGACAATCAGCCGCACCGCCACGCTTTGCACGCGGCCGGCCGAAAGCCGCGGGCGAACCTTGCGCCACAATAGGGGCGAAACCTCGTAACCATATAGTCGATCGACGATCCGCCGCGTCTCCTGCGCTTTAACCAGGTCGTCGTCGATGTCGCGCGGATGTTCGAGCGCCTCGTGGATTGCCGCCGACGTGATTTCGTGAAACACCAGGCGGCGGACCGGCACCTTCGGCTGGAGCAACTCGCGCAGATGCCAACTGATGGCCTCTCCTTCGCGGTCTTCGTCCGTCGCCAGGTAGAGGTCTTGCGCGTCTTTCAATAAACCCTTGAGCTTGCGAACCTGCTGCGTCTTGCCGGGCGGAATGATGTAGACCGGATCGAAGTCCTTGTTGACGTTCACGCCCAGGTAGGCCCAGTCTTCTCCCTTAAACTCGGCGGGGATCTGCTTGGCGCCCTGCGGCAGATCGCGAACGTGGCCGATGCTGGCCTCGATCACGTAGTTCGGCCCGAGGAATTTGCTGATGGTGCGCGCCTTGGCGGGCGATTCGACGATCACCAACGACTTGCCGGTGCGTCCCGCGGGCTTGCCGGCGGTCTTGGCTGCGGATTTTTTGGCCATGTTGCTTTCTTCTTGCAGAGCGAACGACTCGGCCGCTCGTCGGGCAGGGCAGGACGCGTGAACCGGATGATAAGCTCTTGGCCGGGCCGCGGGAGGGCGCTACGGCAGAATCTCTGGTTTGTCTTCTAGGCTCAAGCGGTTCGCGGCGGAACGACCCCTTCGGGCGGGCGCGGAGCGCTCGCGTCAACCCTATCCATCGTCACGCGAATCGACGGGACTCCTGTTTGGCATTGCATTTACGTCAATGAATCTTAAAATCGGTGATTCGGCGTCGCCGAACCCCGGCGATCACTCATTACTGTCTGCCTATCCCGGCTGTCAAGGCTTCTTGCCTGACGGCCGCAGCCCGTGGGGAGCCTCGCGCATGGCCAGCCCGTTCGCAATTTTCCGTAAACATGAGCGTGTTTTGATGGCCACGGTCGGCCTGTTGGCGATCCTGGGGTTCGTATTTCTCGGCAATATTGGGAGCGACTCCGGGCAAGGCCGCGGGACGAACCCGGTCGTCGCCACCACCAAATACGGCAAAATCACCGACAGCGAACTGCGTTGGATGCAGCAGCAAAAGCAACTCGCTAACGCGCTGTTGCAATATGCCGTCTTTCAGAGGAC
>DASXPZ010000892.1:0-4925 GCA_036493275.1 Pirellulales bacterium | reverse complement strand
CGCATGCAGGTTCTTCACGTGGAAGCGATTCTCGACGGCGGCTGACCCGAGTTCGTCGGTTGTACCGACGCTCGTGCCGCCCTTGATGCCGCCACCGGCCATCCACATCGTGAAGCCGTAGGCGTGGTGGTCGCGGCCGGTGCCTTTGGCATATTCGGCCGTGGGCTGGCGACCGAATTCGCCGCCCCAGACGACCAGTGTTGAATCGAGCAAGCCGCGCTGTTTGAGATCCTTGAGCAGGCCCGCGATCGGCTTGTCGGTGTTGCCGGCGTGGAAATTGTGGTTCTTCTCCAGGTCGCCGTGCGCGTCCCAGTTCGAATCGTTGTGGTTCCCCCCCGAATACAACTGCACGAACCGCACGCCGCGCTCGACCAACCGCCGGGCGAACAGGCAACGGCGGCCGAAATCGAGCGTCCGCTCCTGGTCGAGGCCGTAGAGTTCGAGCGTGTCCTGCGATTCCTGGCTCAAATCGACCGCCTCGGGAGCATACTGCTGCATCTTGTAGGCCAGCTCGTAACTGGCGATTCGCGCGGCCAGGTTGCTGTTATCGACGCGCTTGGCCAGGTGTTCGGCGTTGGCTTCGTGCAGCGCGTCGAGCAGCTCGCGCTGGACCGGCTGGGTCATTCCCTCGGGCAAGTTCAAGTCCACGATCGGCGCGCCTTTCGAGCGCATCAGCGTTCCCTGATAGGTTGCCGGCATGTAGCCGCTCGACCAGTTCTTGGCGCCGCTGATCGGGCCGCCGCTGGGGTCGAGCATTACGACAAAGCCCGGCAGATTTTCGTTGACGCTCCCCAAGCCGTAGTTGACCCACGAGCCGAGCGCCGGGCTGCCGCTGAGAATTTTGCCGGAGTTCATCTGCAACATGGCCGAGCCGTGGATCGGCGAATCGGCCGTCATGCTTTTGATGAACGCGATGTCGTCCACGCAGCCGCTGAGGTGCGGAAACAATTCCGAGACCCACTGCCCAGACTGGCCGTATTGTTTGAAGCTCCACTTCGGCCCGACGACGCGCCCTTCGTTCTTTGAGCCGCCGCGCCCCTTGGTTTTGACCGGGATCGTTTTGCCGTCGAGTTTGTAAAGCTCCGGCTTATAGTCGAACGTGTCGACATGACTTGGGCCGCCGTACATGAACAGGAAGATCACGCTCTTCGCTTTGGGAGCAAAGTGCGGCGGCTTGGGAGCGAGCGGGTTGATGGCCGGCGAAGGGGCGAAAGGGCTCACGCCGTCGGCCGCGCGGGCTTGCGACGCCAGAAAGCCATCGCACGAGAGAAACCCGGTCAGGGCGACCGACGTAAACGCCCCGCCCGCCTGCCAGAGGAACTCGCGCCGCGTGCGGCCGCAGAACGATGATTTCGGAAGGTCACGATGCGCCATGGCTCAATCCCATGCTGGAATAATCAAAAAGTGACTCAATCGAAAAGCTGACTCAATCGAGATAAATAAACTCGTTCAGGTTCAGCGCCATCAAACAAAAATCTTGCAGCGCATTATCGGCCGATAGACCGTGCTTGGTTTGCAGCGTGTCGATCAACAGCAGCCCTTGCTCGACCTTGCGCGGCTCCACGGGCGCGGACAGCGTCAAACGGAGCGCTCGCCGCACTTGCCTCGGCAGATCGTTCGGCGCTTCGCGGCGCAATCGGGCCGCCAGCGCCGCCGCTTGCTCGTGGGCAAAGTCGCCATTGAGCATCGCCAGCGCCTGCGTCGGCTGCGTGGTGGCGAAGCGGACGGCGCAACTGCTGTCAGTGTCGCTGACGTCGAACTCCGCCAGCAGCGGCACGACGAGCGAACGCTTGCTGAAAATGTAAACGCTCCGCCGGGCTCGCTCCTCGGGCGAAGATTTTCCCCAGCCATGCCCCGGCATCGATTGGCTCTGCAACACTTCGTCCGAAAGTTGCGGATAAATACCCGGCCCGAACATTTTGGGGTTCAAGAGCCCGCTGACCGCCAGCATCGAATCGCGAACTTCCTCCGCGCCAAGCCGGCGCATGTCGAACTGCGCGTAAAGATCGTTCTCCGGATCCTCGGCCAGCGCCTTCGCGCTCGGCGAAGACGACATCCGGTACGCGGCCGACGTGACCATCATCCGGTGGAGCGGCTTCAACCGCCAGCCGTTCTCCGCAAGCTCCGCGGCCAGCCAGTCGAGCAACTCGGGATGCGTCGGCGGATTGCCGAGGCTGCCGAAATTGCTGCTCGAACGGACCAGCCCACGGCCAAAGTGATGCTGCCACAAGCGATTGGCCATCACCCGCGCCGTGAGCGGATTCGTCGGCGAGGCGATCCAATCAGCCAGCGCGCGCCGCCGGCCCGATGATTTCGCGTCGGCCGGGCGCGCGGGAATCGTCGGTTTGCCCCCGCCGAGCGCCGTAAGAAACGCCGGCTCGACTTCGGCGCCCGGCACGTGCGGATTGCCGCGCGCCAGGATGAACGTCTTAGGAGGCTCTTTCATGCACGGGCCGATGCTCAGCACGCTCTCGCGCGGCGGCAGCTTGGTTTTCTCGGCGTCGTCGAATTGCTGCTTGAGATCACTGTATTCCGCCCACGCCTCGTCGCTCAAATGGGCGCGGAGTCTTTTCTTGAGCACTTTCTCCCGCTCGGGTCCTTCGGTCTTGCGCTGCTCTTCGGACGAAAGCTTGACGATCGCCGATTGCTCGATCGGCGTCATCTTGTCGCGGAGCGCCGCCCGTCGATCGGCCAACTGCTGATACTGCGCGGCCACCTCGGGCGACGAGATATCCGTCTGGCACTTGTCGGTTTTATACCGATCGATCTCGCCGAAGAACGCCACCAGTTGGTAATAGTCCGCTTGCGGAATCGGATCGAGCTTGTGGTCATGACAGCGAGCGCAGTTGACCGTGAGCCCCAAAAAAACCTGGCTCGTCGTCGCCACGATGTCGTCGAGCTCGTCGAAGCGGGCTTGCAGCAGATCGGCCGGCTCATCATCCCACAGGCCGAGGCGATAGTAGCCGGTGGCAGTCAGCGTGTCGGGCGTGACCCGCTCGAGCTCATCGCCGGCCAGTTGCTCGCGGATGAACTGATCATACGGTTTGTCGTCGTTCAATGAGCGAATCACGTAATCGCGATAGCGCCAGGCGTTCGGCTTTTCGCCGTCGCGCTCGAAGCTGTTCGTATCGGCGTAGCGGACCAGGTCCAACCAGTGGCGGGCCCAGCGCTCGCCATACTGCGGCGAGACGAGCAATTGATCGACTGTCCGCTCGTACGCGTCATCGCGCGTGTCGGCCAGAAAAGCGTCGACCTGTTCCGGCGTCGGCGGCAGTCCGATCAGATCGTAATAGACGCGACGCAACAGCGAGACTTTCTCCGCCGGCCGGGCTGGCTCGAAACCGCGCGCCGCGAGCTTGTCGAGAATGAAGTTGTCGATCGGCGTGCGCGGCCACGTGTTGCCGGCAGGCGCCGCGGGGACCGGCGGGCGCTTCACCGTCTCGAAGGCCCAGTAGTTTGGCCACTCGGCGCCGGCGGCGATCCAGTCCGAGAGGACGCGCACTTGCTCAGGCGTGAGCGGCTTTCCTTCCGGCGGCATGCGAACGCCTTCGTCCTCGCTGGTGACACGCGCCAGCAGGGCACTCTCGTCCGGCTTGCCCGGCGTGATGGCCCGCTCGCCCGAATCGATCTCGGCCAGTGCGGCTTCCTTTTTATTGAGCCGCAATCCCCCCTTCGCCTGATCCGGCCCGTGACAGCGGTAACAGCGCTGCGCCAACAGCGGCTGCACGTCGCGGCGGAAATCGACCTTGGCGGCGGGTGGCGTCTCGGACGGCTTTTCTGCGATCGGTTTTTCGACCGCTTTGCCTGTTTCGACCGGCGCGTCCTCGGGCGACGCGGCCAAGAGCGCGGAATGACCGAACCAGCACGCCACCGCTGCGCAGGTCGCGAGAATGGCTTGCCGCGCGATCGAGCGGACCGGCTGTAAGTTAACGCGACGCGAAGAATTCATGGGGCGGGAAGGCCTAAGGCGGGAATCACAAGTGAGCAAGCAGCTGCACGACCACCGCCCGCTCGGCTGTCCGGGAGCGGGGCGTCCGGTAGCCCTTCAGTATACGCGATTTGACCCCAATTTTCTCTACTTGGCGCGAGGGGGTTTATCCCGCCTTATGGGCGGATCGCTCGGAATCCAAGTGGCTCAAAACGAGACTGGTGGACGTGGGCGATGTGAAACCAACCATGTCAATGCTCGAATGGACGGCGAAAAACCACAGCTCGACCGTGCAACCCGCGACCTGGTAGACCTCAACGATCTCTGGCGAACGCTTCGTTCCGTCTCGCTCGTGGCGTCCGCAAAGGAGCCCATCCAAGGCATATCGCGGCTTGCCCAAAATTCTTTCAAGTTCCTCGCGGGAATCACATTCTCTCGCAGCCGCCATGATTTCTGTTAGCTGGCGCTGCTTCGCCAACTGCCAAGCCTCATTCCGACGCCGAAACCAAGGCTCGGCCAGCGTGATTAGCCAGCGCTTCGCGCGCGAAATAACGATGGGCGGATGCCGATCAAGCTGCGGAAGACCTTCGCCGACTGGAGCGATGTGTTTCATGATCAGAGAAAATAAAGGAAACGGGAGTCGTTGTATCGTCCATCGGGAAATACGACCGCTCGCTCTCGGCGTGCTCTATATCGGCAATTAAGCGTGCGCGTTTTCCACCTTCTTGTCACGCGCGGCCGAAATGACCCCCTTGCGAGACTCGTGTCCACCATCTCTACAGCCTATAGTCTCAAGCCAACCGCCTCCAAAAATCTCCTCTAGAAATCAGCCGCGCGACTTGGCATACTCACACTCAGCCATGGGAACTGAGGCGTGATACTGGCGAATGCATTCGCTGGGCAGGGCCGTTAACGTGTCTGCGACGAGGGCCGTTCTTCCTCCCGCGGACTCAAGAATTTGTTCTGCGGAATTGGGTTCTGCGGCCCGTCATATGAC
>DASXPZ010000891.1:0-3393 GCA_036493275.1 Pirellulales bacterium | reverse complement strand
ACAGCCAGACGCGGCCGGGAGACCTGCTCGATCGCGTGCGACGAAAGGACGTCCTGATTTATCCGATCGCGTTGGGACCGGGGCGAGACGCGGTCTTTCCCGAAATGGCGACGGTGACTGGCGGGCGATCGTTGCAGGCGGCGACCGTGTCTGCGTTGCCCGGAGCGTTGTCGGCGATCGCCAATGAACTCCGATTCCAGTATTTGCTTGGCTACGTGCCCACTGGACAGGGCGCACGTCCAGGATGGCGTTCGATTCAAGTGAGCTGAATCGACCCAACGTACGCGTTCGGGCACGCGAGGGATATGTTGCGCCGTGATGCGGGCGTCAGGCCGAACGATTCGTCAGCAGACGCCACCCCAGGCCCAACTCCGCCGTCCGCAGGAGCCTCCACTTCAAGCCACGATAATTCTGTGTGCCGGCGACGAGATCGGCCATCACAGCGCGGATGCTCTCGCTCGACTGCAAGGCGTCCACGAGCAGCCGCGTGAACCGCGGTCGAAAAAATCCGGTCTTGTAGCGCGCGGCGCGGGCCAGATCAGACGCGATTTCTTCACGCACGCGAGCGGCGTACTGTTCGGAGCGATTGGGCGCCGAAGTGGCGAGGGCGTCGGCGGCAAAAACGGCGGATTGCAAGGCGAAGAAGATGCCCTCTCTCGTAATCGGATCCACGAGGCCGGCCGCGTCGCCTACCGTCAACCAGCCAGGGCCGGCGAGATCGAGCGACAGGAAATCGCCGGATGAGAGCGATGGAATCGGCCAGGAGTATGGCTCGAGCCGCGCCACCTGCGCGATCGACGTTACCGCCATCCAGCGCCGAACCATTTCACGCAACCTGTCGACGCCAACGCCGGCGTCGGCTTGCGCGCAGATGCCGATCGCCAGGTGATCGGGTCGCGGAAACGACCAGATGTAGCCTGGCGGATCGGCGAGCATCTCGATCACGATGCAATCGCTGGTGGCGCCGTAGGCAAAATATCCCGTCGCGATCGACAGCTGACTCCGGCGAAATGGCTTGCACATCTTTCGCCGCACGAGGCTGTTCGCTCCGTCAGCACCGACAACGAACGACGTCGTGACGCGTCCGGCGTCTGATGTCGTCAGCTCGAAACCACTGGTGGTTCGATCGATGTCGGTGACGCGCGTTCTCAGCACGTCAGCGCCGGCTTGGCTGGCGGCCGCGAAAAGCGCGCCGTCGAATTCCGTACGGCTCGACACGACGAGGGCGGCCGAATGGCGCGGCAGGGCAACATCCACGGCGCTTCTGGTGCGTGAGTCTACGAATTGGGCGGCCCGAATGCGGACGGATGGCAGCGTGCCAGCCGGAATGGCATCGCCGATAAGGGCCAACGCGCGTCCCGTCACGCCGCCGCCGCACGGCTTCTCGCGCGGATGGGAAGGATCGATGAGCAGTACGCGCGCGCCGCGCCGCGCCAGCAGCGTCGCGGTCCACGATCCGCTCGGTCCGGCGCCGACAACTGTGACGTCGTAAGACACCGTCACATTGTGGCGCGAGCCGGGGATCAGGATTTGGGCATCGCGGACGCAACTTGCCGGAGAACCCTGTCCCCTCGCCCTGCCCTCTAGCCCATGACCCCTCGCCCCTGATAGATTACGTCCCCATGGTCGACGTGGACGCCGGACGGTTTACAGTCGGAGTCTTTCAGGATGTTCAGTGGGCGCAGAAGGGCATCGATGCCCTGCGACGAGCCGGCCTGGCGCCGGAATCGATCAGCATCATCGCGAAGGAGAGCGCGGATGTTGCCGCGCTGATCAATACGACGCTTGGCACCCGGGGAGAGCAAATCGAGACTAGCGCCACTGGGCCGCTGCTTGCGACCGGTCCGCTCGTGGCCGCGCTGCAGGGCCCGGGCCACGATCTGGCTAAGCTCGGGCTGTCGGGAACGCTTCGTCGTGTCGGCTTTCAGGCACACGATGGCCGAATTTTCGAGACGCTGACGGCCCGCGGTGGCGTGTTGGTCTCGGTCCACAGTGAACCGCGCGCAGCCGACGCACTTGCCGTGTTGCATTCGTACGGCGGTGGCAACGCGGCGATTGGCGCCTGGACCGGGCGCGTCTGACTCGTAACCAATTTCGCTTTTGGTGAGCGCCTTTCGGCAGGAGACCTCAAGGTTTCACAAAGACGCACGACACAAATCAGAAACTCTGGAGAGGACAGCCCGGCTGGCGCCCTCTTTTCATCGTCCAAACAGTCATGGCCGCAACTTGAGGTACTGCTTTTGCAGTTGCAGCCTTCCAAATCGTGGGCGACAATAGTTCGACAGGCCAGATTTCGATTTCCATGGCAGAGAGCACTCAGCCAAGCGGGCCTCCCGCCAAACCAACCGCCGGGCCGCTTTCGGTGCGCCCTGACGGTCCGGGCCGCGAACTCAACTTCCTGGTAGGGCAGCAAACGAAGCGTCTGGTTCCTGCATTTTTCACATCATTTCTCTTCGATGCAGGCATTGTGCTGCTGCTGGTCCTGTTGAACCGGTACGGCGTCTCTCTTTCGAACTCCGCGGCGACGCTGCCCGAAGAGGCCAACGAACACATCGTCTGGCTGAACGAGCCAGGCCCCGGTGGTGGCGGTGGTGGCGGCGGCAACAAGATGAAAGAGCCACCGAAGGTGGCCGAGCTGCCTGGTAAAGACAAGATCACGGTGCCCGTCGAAAAACCGCCGAAGCTCGAAGTGAAGTTGGAGACGAAGAACGAACCGCCTCCGCAAGTCGAGCAGCTGAATATTCCCGCGAAGATGTTGGGCGCGTCGACCGACTCGCTGCCGGGCATCATCGAAAATGCGCCCGGTCCGCCGACCTTGTCGCTCGGATCTGGCAGTGGCAGCGGCGCCGGCACTGGCACTGGCAGCGGTATTGGTTCTGGCGTGGGCTCCGGACTCGGCGCCGGGATCGGCGGCGGTACGGGCGGCGGCGTCTACCAGCCAGGTAACGGCGTGTCGCTGCCGCGCATTCTCCGCGAGGTCAAACCGCAGTACACGAGCGACGCCATGCGGGCGAAGATTCAGGGCGCGGTGCTGCTGCAGTGCACGGTTCGGCCCGACGGTTCGGTAACGGACATCCAGGTGGTTCGCTCTCTCGACCCCACCTTCGGTCTCGACGGGGAAGCGATCAAAGCCGCGAAACAGTGGCGCTTTGCACCCGGCACGCGCATGGGTCAGGCGGTATCGGTGCAGATCACGATCGAGCTCACCTTCACGCTGCGATAGGTCTGGTAGAACGGGTGGGCAGATAGGCCCGGGACCGATTGGGCGGGTGGGCCAGGTAGGCCGGACACAAAAAACAAAGGCCCGGCGAGCATGAGCTCACCGGGCCTTCTTTATTTCAGATTTCAGACTTCAGATTTCTAACTTCTAACTTCTTACTTCTAACTTCTAAC
>DASXPZ010000890.1:0-4003 GCA_036493275.1 Pirellulales bacterium | reverse complement strand
AAGTTCGTGAATTCAATCGATTCGATCATCGGCGATCCTATCTGTTGACCGAATTATACAGTAGAAATCGTGCGTTACTCAGTTTCGCTCGTTCGCCCACCGCAAATCCCCGCTCCCTACAACGAATCCGTCTGCTGGCTTTGGCTGTCGTGCTGGCCATGGGAACGAGTCGTCAGGCCGACCAGCCGCCGGCGAAGGCGCCAAAGAAGGATGTTCGTTCGGCGATCTGGGCGGGGCGCTCAAGGTGATACCCGGTTGTCTTGGCGTCGAGAGCGCGCGGACCAGCAGAGGCAAGCAGGTCATCTTCGCCTGGTTCGAAAATAAGAGCGCAGCCATGAAGTGGTACATGAGCGATTTTCACCAGGACTTGATGAAGAAGTTCATGCCGAACTTTCATTCAGGCCGTCCGCCGCTCGCCGATGTGACCGACGAAAATGCGCCGATCCTGGCGATCGCGTCGGTGACCTCGAACGAAAAGGCCGGCGAGGGCCATTCGCCGTTTAAGCAGATCGCGATCGAACTCTATCAGCCGATCGGCGGCGGGCTTGGAGATCGGCGGGCGATTCGCGCCGAGCAAGATGAAGATTCCGGAACGGAAGGAGAAGCCGGCGAAACCGTGGGGGGCAGCGGGACGCGTCGCCAGCGAGGCGGCTACTGACAGTCACAGCCTCAAAGGCACCATGCGTGGCACGCCCTAAGTCTTCGAAGGGCGTGTGCGAAACCACGCCCGTCGAAGACGCAGGGCGTGCCCCCCACTACAGCCACTCACGAGATGGCATTACGTTCCTGACCCTCAGTAAATAGCAAATCGGGGACCGGCGCGGCCTCGTGAGCGCGATCCCCGATCCTTGAGCGATTCGCGTTACCTCGACTGGTCGGAGTAGGTTCCCGCCATTGGCGCGAACCGCTCGAACGGCATCATCCAGTCGAAACCCGTCTGCTCGAGATTCAGACTCCGCAGCAATTGGGCCCGCTCGACCGGCGTGACGTCTTTCTCGCCGCGGATGGCCTGGCGAATTTCGTCGCGCGATCCTTCGTATTTCTTGTGCTCGACCTTGCCGTCCTTAGTCCGGAAATCGACCTCGGCCCGCCACTTGTGCTCGCCCAGCTTCGCAATGCGGATCGCATCGAAGGCTTCCCAGCCGGCGCCGTCATCAGTCATCGATTGCCGCCCGGGCGAAAATTGTTGATCGGTCCACCCGGCCATTGGGGATCCGGTATGAGCTTGGGGCCCATGTGACTCGCCAAGCTTCACGTGCGTCGTCGCCTCTTTGCCGCCGCGAACGTAGGTCACCGGCTCATCGGTCCCGGGTTTCATGTCGTGCACGAGCTTGATCAATTGCTCAGGCGAGTAGAGTTTTTGATCGTCAATTTTGACCAAAATGTCGAACTGCTTGAGTCCCGCCTGGGCGGCCGGGGAGTTCGGTTGCACATCCGCGACCAACACGCCCTGCCCGTTGGGAAGCACGTCGCGCAGTTGGCTGCTGAGGGCGGGATGCAACGATTCCACGCCGAGTCCCAAGTAAGCGGATGCCATCGCCTCCTCGGATGGCTTGGCGGTCGACGGCTTCTTGCCCAATGGTTTGTCATCGGCTCGGGCGAGTGCCGCGCCCCCAGCCAGTTGCAAAATCAGTCCCAATGCCAGCAAACCTTTCATCGCACCGTCCCCTTGTCGGAAAAAAGCAATCGCCCTCTGGGAGTGAGGACGAACAACACGATCTTAAGCCGGCAAACATTATGCCGGCGACATCATGCCGATATCGGCCGATGGTGAACGCCGATCGCACATTCTGCGGCAATCGACTCGCGCAAAATTAGATCGCAGCAGCGGTTTCCAGCGGCTGTTCGTTCATCGGCATCGAATTCTTTTTGGCTTCCAGTCGGTTCCGGTCGGCGGCGGACTCACACTCGCCAACGAGATGAAGCCCCCACAGCAGTCCAAGTCCCAGCTCCGCCGCGAACGCCAATCGCATGGCGTCGGGATGCTCCTCCATGGCGTTGACCATCTTCCGATAGCCCGCGGGACCGAAGTTCCACAGGTGCAAGTGTCTTCGCGGCCGGATTAATCCGAGCATGCCCTCGCCGATCATGGCGAGCGCGGTGACTTCCATCGTTCGTTCAAACCACATGATGACTCTCCTTTCCCCGGGCGATAGCGGCGCGAACGAGCGTGGACGATACACCGCCTACCTCGCCAGCCCGCAATTTTGGGTTGCCTAACAAAAGTTGTGCAAAATGGGTGCCAATGACGGGGGAGAGTGCGGCTCCAGCGCGGCGGCTAACTTCCCGCAAATCCCCGCCTGGGTACAACGAATAACGAATCGTCCCGCTGCCGGTTCGGAGTCGGCCGGCGGCGGTTGATTCACTCATTCGAGGAGTCGCGCGATGAACCGTCTGCTGGCGTTGGCTGTCGTCCTGGGCATGGGAACCGTTCTGAAGGCCGATGATCCGCCGGCGAAAGCGCCGAAGAAGGATGTTCCGTTCGGCGATCTGGGCGGGGCGCTCAAGGCGACGCCCGGTTGTCTTGGCGTCGAGAGCGCGCGGACCAGCAGCGGCAAGCAGGTCATCTTCGCCTGGTTCGAAAATAAGAGCGCAGCCATGAAGTGGTACATGAGCGATTTTCACCAGGACTTGATGAAGAAGTTCATGCCGAACTTTCATTCCGGCCATCCGCCGCTGGCCGACGTGACGGACGAAAATGCGCCGATCCTGGCGATCGCGTCGGTGACGTTCAATGAGAAGCCGGCCGAGGGCCAGTCGCCGTTCAAGCAGATCGCCATCGAGTTGTATCAGCCGATCGGCGGCGGATTGGCCATCGGCGGACGGTTCGCACCGGCGGCGATGAAGATTCCGGAACGGAAAGAGAAGCGCTGAGCGTCAGAGAATTGATTAACCACAGAGGCACAGAGGGCACAGAGAAGAGATGAACGATCCTCTTCTCTGTGGACTCTGTGCCTCTGTGGTTCATTCTTCTCTTCTCGCCTCACAAATAACTCAACACCCCGCCCGGATGACGCCGCTTCAATTCGCCCCACCAGCGGCAGGGCCAATAGAGCGCGAGCACAACGAGAATCCACGCGACGTAGACCCAGGGCAAGGGCAGACTCGCTCCTTCGGGCGGCGTCGGCGCGTTTGGGCCGGGAATCGCTTGCAGCCAATCGACCGAGCCGAAGCGCAGGTAGGCCAAGCCCAACGCGGCGCCGTGAATCAATGGGAAATGCAGCAAGTAGAAAAAGAGCGGCACGCGGCCAAAGGTCACCCATAGCCGCGCGGGCGGACCGCCCGGCCCATCGACGAGCGCCAGCAGCGTGAGCGCTGGGCCGAGCGTCATCAAGAGAAATTGCAACGACGGCGGATATTTGCTGCACGCTAAGAACGCCATCACATTGCGCATCGGGTCAGGTTGCGGTGACCAGGGCCGGGGGTCGCCGTAGAGATGAAGTGCGCGCAAAACGATGAATCCTAGCGTCATGATGATTCCGAGCGCGAGCACGATGGGCCGGCGGCGCGCACGATCGAGATTCAGAATCCAACCGAATCCGTAGCCGGTAAAGAGCACGCCGATCCAAGCGAGCAGCGGATAGACGTTGAACACGCTATAGCCCGGGGCGATCACGAACGGCCGTTGGACTTGCAGCACGTCCCAGAGCAGCGGCGGGCCAAATTGATACTCCGGATGAACTGCCAGCCAGTTGTGGCCGCAGACGATCACCAGGCCGATCGCAGCCACGACGCCCGTCGGCAAGAAGACGCACGGGCTCAGCAGCACCATCGACGCGCCGATCGCCCAGATCACCTGCACGAATGAAAAGTGATAGTCGATGTTGAAGAGCGCTGCCCAACGCACCCAGGTCAGTTCGAGCACAATGAGCCAGAGCCCGCGGCTTACGAGGAACCAAGCGAGTTCGTCGCGCGATCGGCCACGAGAGCCGTAGAGGAACGCTCCCGCGCCGGCAAGCAGCGCGAACGTCGGCGCGCAAAAGTGCGTGATCCAGCGCGTGAA
>DASXPZ010000889.1:0-6511 GCA_036493275.1 Pirellulales bacterium | reverse complement strand
TGCCGTTCTTTGGCCGAGGAAGTGACGGCCAAAATTCTAAATCGGCTCAACCGACCGGTCATTGCGACCAGCGAAGAGCGCCTGCTCCCCGGCGCCGAGGATTATCCGCACAGCGCCGCCGATCTGAAGCACCGCTGCCAGGGGATCGCCGACCGGTTGGGCTATACGCCGGCGCAAATTCGAGCCGCGTGGGAATTGCACGGGGCCCGAACCGAAACGGCGCTCACGGCTCACCCTGCAAGTGGAGTGCTGGCCGGCGTTGACCTGCCATTGGCTCTTGCGAGATATGCCATTCGCGCAGAATGGGCGCGCACCTTGGACGACCTCGTTGAGCGACGCCTGATGTTGCTGTACCATCACCGCCTGGGTGAAGAGACGTTGCGCCAACTTGCGCAAATCTTGGTCGAAGAGGGGACGATTTCGCCTGACCAGGCCGCGGCGCAAGTTCAAGCCTGCGTCAGCCGCTTGCAGACTCACTTCGGCAAGCAGGTCAGGACGAATTCGTAGTGCGGTTCTCGTGAGGGGGGACGCGAATATGCTGCGTGGGACAGCGCGCGAGTGCGCGGCGGAATTTTTGGGGACGCTGGTGCTGGTCACCTTCGGCGTCGCCGTCGTTGCGCAAGTGGTGCTGAGCGAAAAGGCGAACGGAGAATACCTGTCGATCAATCTCGGCTGGGGATTGGCCGTGACGATGGGCATTTTTGTCGCCGGCGGCGTCAGCGGCGCCCACTTGAATCCGGCCGTCACGCTGGCCCTGGCCGTGTGCAGCGATTTTCCGGCGCGAAAGATCCTGCCTTATTGGGCCGCGCAGATGGCGGGCGCGTTTGTCGCTTCGGCGCTAGTCTTTGCCGTCTACCATGAAGCGCTTGTCGCGTTCGCCGGCGACGTGCGCAATCAAGACACCGCCGGAATTTGGGCCACGTATCCGCAAAAATTCTTATCGCCGTTTCCCGGGGGCTTTGTCGACCAGGTGGTGGGGACCGCGCTCCTGGTCGCCGTCATCTTCGGCATCACCGACAAGCGCAACGCCAACCCCACTGCGGCGCAAGGAGCGTTTGCCGTCGGACTGTTGGTGCTGCTGATTGGCATGACATTTGGATTCAATTCCGGTTATGCGATCAATCCTGCCCGCGATCTTGGCCCGCGCCTCTTCACGGCCGTCGCCGGTTGGGGGAGCGACGTCTTCCGTTGGGGGAACGATTGGTGGTGGGTTCCAATCGCCGGGCCGCTCGTCGGCGGCGTGCTGGGTGGATGGACGTACAAACTGTTGATTGGCAATCATTTCAGCGCGACCGCCGCATCGTAACGCAAGTAGGGCTCAGGCCATGAAGTACATTCTCGCCCTCGATCAGGGAACGACCTCCAGTCGTGCGATCGTCTTCGACCACGGCGGTGGCATCGTCGGTTCCGCGCAGCGAGAATTCGAGCAAATCCTGCCGAGGCCGGGCGAAGTCGAGCACGATCCCGAGGCGATATGGAACTCGCAACTTACCGTCGCGAAAGAAGCGCTCACCAGCGCTCGGTTGACCGCAGCCGACATCGCGGCGATCGGCGTCACCAATCAGCGCGAAACGACCATCTTGTGGGAACGCGCTACCGGACGGCCGGTCGCCAACGCCATCGTCTGGCAGAGCCGCGTCTCGGCGCCGATCTGCGATCGCTTGAAAGCGGACGGACTGGCCGACACGTTTCGCCGCAAGACGGGACTGGTAGTCGACGCCTATTTTTCCGGCACGAAAATCAAGCACCTGCTCGACACGGTCGCTGGACTACGCGCCCGCGCCGAAAAAGGAGAAATCCTCTTCGGCACGGTCGACACTTTTTTGATCTGGCGGCTGACCGGCGGCAAACATCACGTCACCGACTACAGTAACGCCAGCCGCACTCTGCTCTTCAATATCCACACGCTTCAGTGGGACGACGAGCTGCTGAAAATCCTGGGAGTGCCGCGGGCGATGTTGCCCGACGTTCGCTCGTCGAGCGAGATTTACGGCGAAACCTCGCCCGAGCATTTCGGCGCGGCGATTCGCGTGGCGGGAGACGCCGGCGATCAACAGGCAGCCACGTTCGGTCAGGCTTGTTTCCAACAGGGCTCGGCGAAGAACACCTACGGCACCGGTTGCTTCATGCTCCTCAATACGGGCGAGCAAGCAATCGCATCGAAAAACAATTTATTGACGACCATTGGCTGGGGCGTCGGCGGCAAGGTGACGTATTGCCTCGAAGGTTCGGTCTTCATCGCCGGCGCCGTGGTGCAGTGGTTGCGAGACGGGCTCGGCTGGATCGAAAAGTCGGCCGACGTCGAGGCGCTCGCCGCCAGCGTTCCGCACTCTGACGGCGTCTATCTGGTGCCGGCGTTTGTCGGGCTCGGCGCGCCCTACTGGGATCCCTACGCGCGCGGCACGATCATCGGGCTGACTCGCGGCACGACCAAAGCCCACATCGCTCGGGCGGCCGTCGATTCGATGGCCTATCAAACGCGCGATCTGCTGGAAGCAATGCGACAAGACGCCGGTCTCGAACTGGCCGAGCTCAAAGTCGACGGCGGCGCCAGCGTCAATAACGCGCTGATGCAATTCCAGGCGGACATTTTGGGCGCGAAAGTTCGCCGCCCTGTCGTCAGCGAGACTACCGCGCTCGGCGCAGCCTATCTGGCGGGGATGGCCATCGGCTATTGGAAAGACGAGGCCGACGTCGCCGGCAATTGGGCGCTCGATCGCGAGTTCACGCCGCAAGTCAACGCCAAGGAGCGCGACGGGCGGTACGCCTTATGGCGCAAAGCCGTCGGGCGCTCGCTCGACTGGCTTGAGCATTGAAGCGTTCGCGCGCGACAAACGATCGCAGGAGCACTGCGCGTTATTGTTTGCGCGTTACTTTTGGTAGGTCGTTACCGGGGGCGCGTCCGGCGCGCGCGCTTGCAGTGATCCGGTTGCATAGCGATTCTGATTCCCTTCGAATTGTTGCAGAGTCTCTTCACTGGCGAACAGATAGATTCGGCCACGACAGACGACTCCAAACATCAAGTTGCCGGGCACGCTCTGGCGTCTATCCATTTCCAGCACAGGATCATTGCCGGACAGAGCGGGGACGTAGCGGTCGGGATTGGCTTGAAAGAGCGCTAATTCTTGTGGTCCGGCAAAGAGGTACGTCTTTCCCCGATGCTGCATCCCATAACGAATGTCTCCCGACTGCCATTTTTCTTTCTGCGGACGTTCGACCAGTGAGACAGAGCAATAGCCCTCGAGCGCCAGGGGCGGATTGCCAGGAGGAATTTGCGGCGGATTACGGACTGCGGCAGACGTCTGAGTAACTTGCGGTGGCTGAGCGCCCGGAGTTTGCGCCGCCAGCCAGTCTGTTTGCCCCGTCGGTTTCGGAGCCGCTCCCGTCAAGTAGGGCTGCGCCGTGGCAGCGGGAGCCGTTGCTTGCTGGGCGTTGCGTTGCTGGTTGTAGTAATCCATGTAGGGATTGCCCGTCTGTGGCGGGGCTGGCGGGGGAACCGTCCCAGGACCGCCGAAGGCATTTACTAAAGGAGGCGCCGAAGCTGACGGAGCGCCGCCCGCCAGCGCGGTCTGCTGAGGAAGCGGCCGCTGGCCGGTTCGAGCATAGACTGCAATGCGCTCCAGCGCCGCGACATATTCCGTCGCGGTCGGAGGAGACATCATGCGTTCAATGACCTGGCCATTGGGCGCCAGGATCACGTCGCAGGGAATCGGACCGACGCCGTACTGGTGCGCTGTTGCTGGGAAATTATCATAGTTCAATTTCACAGCGACATAATTGGGCTTTAACTCTTTGCCAAAGTCGGGCGCGCTAAACACGTCGCGCTCGAGCTGTTGGCAAGCCTTGCACCAGGTCGCGCCGAAATGGATCAAGACCAGCCGGTTGCTGCGCTTCGCGGCGCTCTTGGCCGCGTCGAGATCTTTTTCCCACACGATGCCCTCGCCGGCGAAACAAGTCGTCGCCAGCGCAAGCGAACAGAATACGCCGAAGCTGCACAGCGCTTTCATGGCTTGATCGCCTCCCCTATTCCACGCGCCTCGGTTTGGGCGCGGCCCGTTAATCTCTATCGGCTGGCGCCGTGGGGAGCAGTCGTAGAAAAAAAACCGCAGGCGCCAATTTCATGGGTTGTGCCGGTCACTCGGGGGATGCGCTGGAACTGCTAGCGGACCGCCGATATTGGACGAGTCTTTCCTGGCGGGCGGGGATTTCGCCCATGGGGGTTCTTGGAGAAAAGCCCTGAAATTCAGGGGACAAACCGCCAAGACGACTTGACATTGCGGTAACCGCGGCTAAGATTGCGGTAGCTTTTAGGAATCTGCTAGTTGATTGGACGCCTGAAGTTTGGGCGTCTTTTGGTCCGCCGAAAGAGTTTGGTTTTGGCGAGCCGCCTCCCGCGTGATAGCTGCGTTCAGCCGCGGGGAGCACAAAGGGCCTTGGAACCGAGGCCGCTTAGGTTTCCAGTAGGGAACGTTCCGGTTTGGAACATATGTGTTTTCCGACTTAGGAAGCTCAGGGCGCCTTCGGTAGGCCACCCGCGTTTTTTGAGATTCTGGCGCTCGTTCTGTACGCGCCCTACCAGGGCGTAATTGCACAGTTGTGTTGGGTTGTGTGATCGCAAAGTTTTTGTTTGCGTGAATGCAATCCGTTTCGTTGCGTGCGGCGCAGGGCATTCGGTCCTGAAGAATACTTGTTCGCGAAGAGCAGTTGTTCGTAAAGACCAAAGCGTCTGATCCCGTGCGGCGGAATGCAACTCCGCAGAGCGACTCGCCGCTTGAGTTACACGATTTTCGCCTACGCGAAAGTTACAGCGATCTTCTCCCCATCGGTGAAGATCGACCTCTGGCCAGGGCCGGTAGATTGGCAGAGCCTATAGATCGGCAGAGCCTATAGACTGGTTGGGCCGGTGGAATCGATAGTCCGTCAGAACCATTCTGTGTGATGGTCTGGCTACTCTAAGTAAATGGTCTGGCTGTGCGAAGGTCTGGCCATTCTGTGAATTTGGCGTGGAACCAAACATTGGGTTCGCTCTCGCGCGCTTTGCCGCATCATCGATGCATTCTCCATGCTGACTGACTCTCTATCTTCTACTGAAATCGTCTGCTGAACTGCGCTACTTCAAGGCGCGGATTTTCTGTTCTGGGTGAGACATGACTAAGAAGAAACGAGGCCGCGGACGCGGCCGCCAAGGTGGGCCGGGCCATTACAACAACAATAACAATGGCCAACGTGGTCGCGGTCCCAGGCCACGGCCCGTAGGCGGCGACCGCTCGTACAATAATTACCCCCCCCAGCCGGACATCCCCGACAACGGCGAGCCGATCCCCCTCGTTCCCGCCTGCGGAGTGCTTGAATTGCACCCCAACGGCTACGGCTTTCTCCGCGACCCCACCAATAACTACCAGCGCGAGCGCACCGATCCCTTCGTGCCGGGCACGATGATCGAAAAGTATCGCCTCCGCGAGGGACTGCTGATCAATGGCATGGTTCAGCACAGCCGCAAGCAAGAAGGTCCGCGGCTCAAAGAAATCATCGATATCGACGGCCGCAAGCCGGAAGATTATCCAATGGTCAAATCGTTCGACGCCCTCACGCCGATCAACCCCGAGTCGTGGCTCCGCCTCGAAACCGGCGCGGCGCCCCTCAGCCCGCGCGTAATGGACTTGCTCACTCCGCTGGGCAAAGGGCAGCGCGCACTGATTGTCGCTCCGCCGCGGACCGGAAAGACCATTTTGCTGCAACAGATCAGCCAGGCGATCTCGGCCAACTATCCGGAAGTCAAGCTCTTCGTGCTGCTGGTCGACGAGCGGCCGGAAGAAGTGACCGACATGCGCCGCAGCGTACAGGGCGAAGTGATCGCCAGTAGCTTGGACCGGGACGTCGAAAGCCATGTCCGCCTCTCGCAGTTGGTGGTCGAGCGCTGCAAGCGATTGGTCGAGATGGGGGACGACGTCTTCCTGCTGATGGATTCGATCACCCGCATGGCCCGCGCCTTCAACAAGTGGGTTGGCAACACCGGCCGCACCATGTCTGGCGGCGTCGACATCAAGGCGCTCGACATTCCGAAAAAACTCTTCGCCACGGCGCGGGTCTTCGAAGAAGGGGGCTCGCTGACGATCGTCGCCACGGCCCTGGTCGACACCGGCAGCCGAATGGACGAGCTGATCTTTCAGGAGTTCAAAGGGACGGGCAACATGGAACTGGTGCTCGACCGCAAGCTGTCGGACCGCCGCGTGTGGCCGGCCATTGACATCTCGCAGTCGGGCACCCGCCGCGAGGAAAAGCTGCTCGATGCCGACACGCTGCACGCCGTGACCATGCTGCGCCGCACGCTGGCCACGATGCACCATGTCGACGCGATGGAGCAACTGACGAAGCAGTTGTCGAAATTCAAGAGCAATAAAGATTTCATCAATCTGATTGCCGGTGCGAAGGCGTTGGATTGAGAAAACTGGCGGAATGCGAAGTCGCCAGGTGCCACTGCTCGAAAGTTGCCGTCGTGAACGAAATGATT
>DASXPZ010000888.1:0-6481 GCA_036493275.1 Pirellulales bacterium | reverse complement strand
CATTGATCCGGCGTTTGACCTACGACCTGACTGGTCTGCCGCCGACGCCGGCCGACGTTGCAGCCTTCGAGCAAGATACGAAAGCAGGCGCCTACGAGCGCGTCGTCGAGCGGCTCCTCGCTTCGCCCCATTACGGCGAGCAGTGGGGGCGCCACTGGCTCGACGTCGTGCGTTACGCTGACACCGCGGGCGAAAACACCGATCATCCGCTGCCGCACGCCTGGCGATATCGCAACTGGGTCATCGCCGCGCTCAACGCCGACATGCCGTACGACCAGTTTCTTCGCGAGCAGATCGCCGGTGACTTGTTGGCGGCGAGCGACGCGCCGGAGAAATATTCCGACCACGTCGTGGCGACCGGTTTTCTGGCGATCGCCCGGCGGTTCGGCCATGACATCGATAAAGACGTCCATTTGACCTTCGAAGACACGATCGACACGCTTGGGAAGACTTTCCTCGGCCTGACGATCGCCTGCGCTCGCTGCCATGACCACAAGTACGACCCGATCTCGGCTCGCGATTATTACGGGCTTTACGGCGTGCTGGCAAGCACGCGATTCGCCTTTCCCGGCTGCGAGCCGAAGCAACAGCCGCGCGATTTGCCAGCCCGCGTGGCGCCGTCGGAAATCGAACGACTCTCGCGCCAGTCCACGGAGCGGACCGCCAAGATCGACGTTGAAATCAAGCGGGTCGAAACCGCGCTCGTCGCGCAGGCGGGCGACTTGAAGAAGACCGTTTCATTGGCCCGCGTATTGTCTGCCGGAAAGATCGACGACGGCGGACAGAGCAGTATCGCCGTCGGAGCGCAGCAAGATTTGCAGCGCGTTGCGCTGCGCCAGGGAGAAACACTCCTCCTTTCCGTCTCGCCGCAAGGCAATCACGGAGGCGATAGCACGCTGGTTGAGCTGAACATCGCCGAAATCGGCGGGCAACGTCGCCAGTGGAACGTGGCCGACCTGGTGGCCGAGGTGAACGCCGGCAATCCGCACGCCGATCAATTCGGCAACGCCGCGACCTGGTGCTTTCTCGATCTCCGCGACGGGCCGATTCCCCTTCCTGAAAGCCTGGCGGCGATCGACGGTCAAACGGCCCTGCGCGGCTGGCGGAACGGTGACACGCCGAGCGTCTTCGTCAATCGATCGAACCAGGCGGTGAAAGTCTGGACGTCGCTTCCGGCAAAACAGTTCTTCGTTCATCCCGGACCAAACGGCCCGGTGGGCCTCGCCTGGACGAGCCCGGCGGACGGCGAGTTCGCAATCACGGGCCGGATTGCCGACGCCCACCCCGGCGGCGTCGATGGCGTCGGCTGGCAAATGACCGTAACGAGCGTCGAACTGGCCAAAGGCGTGGCGTCGGTCGCCGAGCGGAGCTACCAGTTGGCCGGCCTGAAACGGAATCGAGAAAAGCTGGGGCCCACGTTCGAGATTCCAGTGGCGTACGGCGTCGGCGACGCCGCGCCGCAGAACGCGAGAATTCAACTTCGCGGCGATCCGGCGACCTTGGGGGATGAGGTTCCGCGCAAGTTTCTCGATCTGTTCGGCGGAGCGAGGTTCGATTCGCCCCAAGCGAGCGGACGACTGGAATTGGCCGCGGCCCTGACCGATCCAAAAAATCCGCTGGTCGCCCGCGTGATGGCCAATCGCGTGTGGCAGGGGCACTTCGGTCGCGGCCTGGTCAAAACGCCGAACGATTTCGGCTCGCGCGGGGCGCCCCCAACGCATCCGGACTTGCTCGATTATCTGGCGAGCAAACTGGTCCGCGACGGTTGGAGCCTGAAGGCGCTCCATCGCGAGATCGTGACCTGCGCCACGTATCGGCAGGCGACGGCCGGCGCAGATTCCGCCGGTCCGGACGCGAGCGATCTCTATGCAGCCTTTGCGCGGCGGCGGCTCACAGCCGAAGAAATTCGCGACACGCTACTCGCGGCCAGCGGCGAGCTCGACGCCGCGCCCGGCGAAGGGCATCCTTTCCCGCCACAGGACAAATGGAATTTCACTCAGCATGGCCCCTTCGCCGCGGATTATGAGACGCAAAAGCGGAGCGTTTATGTAATGCAAAAGCGGAATCGCCGCGCGCCGTTTTTTGCTCTGTTCGACGGCGCCGATCCCAACGCCAGCACGCCCGTGCGAGACGTGACCATCGTGCCGACGCAGGCCCTCTTTTTTCTGAACGACCGTTCGCTTCATCATTGGGCCGCCAAATTCGCCGAGCGTGCGCATGCAAGCGCCGCCGATGACGCCGCGCGGCTCGACTTTGCCTGCCGCGAGCTGTTCGCTCGCCCGGCCACGGCCGACGACCAGGCCGAGGCCGCGGAATTCCTGCGGGTTTACGCCGCGCGTCTCGACAAGGGAACACTTGAGGAGCGCAGTAAGACCGCGTGGGAGGCGTACGCCCGCGTGCTGCTGGCGAGTAACGAGTTTTTGTATCTCGATTGAGAATTCGAAGAGGAAGATGAAACCGATCATGCGCGATGGCAACCTAGATAATGTCTCGCCCGCCGGCTGCTCATCGCGCGGTCCAACGCGGCGCGGCCTGTTGCGCTCGTTCGTCGCCGGGTCGCTGTTGATGCCCGGCTTGCTCAGCGAGCTGTTGGCCGAGGAAGCAGGACGTGGCGCGCCGGCCGATCCCTTGGCGCCGCGGCCTGGGCATCATCGGCCGAAGGCCAAGAACGTGATCTTTCTGTTCATGACCGGCGGCGTGTCGCACGTCGACACGTTCGACCCCAAGCCACGGCTGGCGGCCGACGTCGGGCGGGAGGTCAAGCTCGATCATCCCGAGATCCAGAATCGGCCCGGCTACGAGCGGATTTTTCTCAAACGACCGCAGTGGGAGTTCCAGAAACACGGCCAATCCGGCACGGAGGTCAGCTCGCTCTTCCCGCACGTGGCCGGCTGCGTGGACGACCTCGCCGTGATTCGCTCGCTCCATACGGATCACTCGAACCATTACAACGCCACGCTCGGCATGCACACCGGTTCGTTCGCCTTCGCGCGACCGAGCATCGGCTCGTGGGTCAGCTATGGGCTGGGGACCGAGAATCGCGATCTGCCGTCGTTCATGGTGATTGCGCCGAATCAGACATACGCCGGCTCGCAGGTTTATTCGAGCAACTTTTTGCCCGGCGCCCATCAGGGAACCTTGGTCGCGCCCGGCGCGGAGCCGGTCGCCAACGTCACGCCGCGGATCGCCTCGGACCAGCAGCAACTGGAACTGGCGGCGCTACAGCGGAGGAACGCCCGGCACCAGGCGACCCGACAGGGAGACCCGCTCTTGGCGGCGCAGATCCGCTCGTTCGAAACGGCGTTTGGCATGCAGCAAGCCGTGCCGGACGCGTTCGATCTTTCGGGCGAGACCGCCGAAACGCACGCCCTATATGGCCTGCCGCCGGACGATACGCGCGGTTTTGGCTGGCAATGCCTGGTGGCGCGGCGGCTGGTGGAGCGCGGCGTGCGGTTCGTCGAGCTGATCGACACCGGCTCATCGAACAATTGGGATTCGCACGGCGACATGATGGATCATGTCCGACTCGCGAAGAACGTCGACCAGCCGATCGCCGGTTTGATCAAGGACCTGAAGCGGCGCGGGATGCTGGACGAGACGTTGATCGTTTGGACCACCGAATTCGGACGGACGCCGTTTAACAACACGGCTGAGGCCAAGGGGCGCGAGCATCACAACTGGGCATTCAGCTCCTGGCTGGCCGGCGGCGGCGTGAAACCTGGCATTACCTACGGCGAAACGGACGAATACGGCGTTCGCGTGGCAAAAGACCCGGTCCACGTCCATGATTTCCACGCCACGATCCTGCACCTGATGGGGCTCGACCACGAACGGCTCACCTATCGCCACAGCGGCCGCGACTACCGATTGACCGACGTGCATGGGCGGGTCGTGCGGGAGCTATTGGCGTGAGACGCAGAGAACGCTGCGAGGGCCAAGAGCGATTCCAGCGCGCAGGGTTCAGCGCAGCAGACTCGGATCGATCTGGTTCAGGGCTTCCAGCGCCGCGTCAAAAACCGAATCGTCTTCGTCCGCCAGCACGGCGAAGAGCGCCGGCACGGCGGAACGAGCGCGAGGGCCGATCCGCGATAGCTGCTCGGCGGCGACACCGCGTATTCGTTCGTTCGAATGAAACAGGGCGCCGGTCAAAATTTGCACCGCCGCTTCCTCATGCAAGCCGATCCGCCCCAGGGCTTCGACAACTTCAATATTGTCGCTCTCTTGGTCCGCAAGTTGTTGCAATCGCGGAATCGCCACGGCGCCCATGCGGCCCAGGACCTCGGGCCCGAAATTCTGCTTGGGGTCGAGCGCAATCTGATGCCTCGCGCACAGCTCGCCCAAAGCCTGTGCGGCCCGATATTCCGGCTCGCCGCTGTAATTTCCCGTCGTGAGTTCGACCAACAAAGGAATGCAGATCGGGTCCGGATTTTTCAATTCGACCAGCAATTGCCAGACGATGGGCCGCAGGACATCCTGCCGATTGCTGATTGCAAATTTCAATGGCTCCACCATATCCGGGGTCACTTTGTGTCGAATTTGCAGTAGCGCACACGCCGCATGCGATCGAATCGTCCGGTCGTTTATGGACGCCAGCATTCTTTGCAATTCAGGAGCCGCCGCGATCGAGCCGATCTGCCCTAGCGCGGAGACTGCCGACGTGCGGTTATCAAGGTCTCTCTCCTCGGATAAAACGCGCAGCAATTCCGGAACAGCGTCTGCCGCGGCCGGCCCGATTTCGCCCAAGGTAACGGCGGCCTGCGAGCGAATGCGCCGGTCGCGAAGGGCGCGCACGAGCGCCGGAACTGCCGCGTGAGCGGCCGGCCCATAGTGTCCCAGCGAACGCATTGCCGCCATCCGCACGCGGGACGAAGAATCGGTGGATAATCGGCTGGTCAGTCCGTCGAGCATGGCTTCGGTCGGAGAGAATTGTTCTGCTCCCCCGCCGAGGGCTTCGGACGCGGCTTCTCGGATCTCCTCGTCCGGGTCGTCGAGCGCCACAACCAGCGCGCTGGCAGCCACCGGGCAAGGCACCGCCACGATCGCCTCGATCGCATAGCGACGAACGCGCGGCGATGATTCGGTCGCAAGTTTCGCCAAGATTGGCGCAGCCTTCTCATGCAATGTGTTCACCAGAGCGCTGGTCGCGGCGGCGAGCGTTTCGGAATCGTCGCTTTCGCGCAAGATACCGACGAGCAGCGGGACCACGCGTTCTCCTAAATCCGTAAACGCCTCGAGTGCCCCTCGCGCTTCGTCGCGCACGGCCTGGCTGGAGTCCTTCAAGCTCTCGGCAATCGCCTCGGGCGCCCCTTCGGCCCGCGCCAACCTTGCCAGCGATTTGATCGCTTCCAATCTTGTTTTAGGCTCTGGGCTGCGCAGCCGCTCGATGGAACGCGACGCGATTCTTCGGAGCGCTTCGGGATCTATCTTCGCTAGCGCCGCGATCGACTGCGGCGCCTCTTCCTTCTCGATGAACGCTTCCAGCATCGGCGTGGCCCAATTGGCCGCCGGACCGATCATGGCTAGCAACAAGATCTCCTCATTCACATTGGATTCGTTCTCTTTGCCCTCCTCGTTAACGCGACAGGCTTCCACCCTGCGCCGGAGCGCGTCGGAAACGAAAGGCGCCGAAGCAGGCTCGATGCTCAATAAGGAATTTGCCGCGGCAAGAAACGTGCCGGCGCTTACGTCCAGAAGATGCGCCGTCAACGCAGGAGCGGCCTCTTTGGCGTCAGGACCAAGCTCTCCTAATGCGACGACAGCTACGTAACTCAAGCCCGATTCCTCATCGTTCAGGGCGGAAATCAACTCCGGCAAGGCGTCGCGTCGTGCGATGCGACTGAGCGCCAAGAGCGACACATCCTGAAAATAGCAATCCTCAGCAAGCAAGAATACTCGCAACTGCGCTGTGGAGGCGCCGGCGGCAGGACCGAGCTTGCCGAGAGTTTCAATTATGTAGTATTGCGTATCGGGGTCATCCAGTAGCGGAATCAGCGCCGCGGCGATGGCCTTGCGGTCCATGCCGACGGGGTCGATGCGGCTTAGCGCTTCCGCCGCGCTTTGCCGCACGCGTGGATGGCGATCTTTGAGGGCATGAATCAGCGGCCCCACGGCGCGGCGCGGAAGTCCAAATTCGTCTCCGAAGACGAGTGATTGCGCGGCGCGAGCCCGATCCCAAGGATCCGTGGAACGAAGCATCACGAGGCAACGATCGATTTCCCGCGCAGCATTCGCAGCCGAAGAATTGCACGAACTGGGAGCGTTCGCGGCCGCCGAAAGAGTCGCTCGGCCGGCCCAGACGCAGAGCGTCATGACGATCAGACAGAACTGGGCAAGGCCACCCGGTTTGGCGAGCGACGATCGAACTCGGAGCCGCATTTCGTCTCTGCTCCTGAAAAGACGAGAGTGAACTGGCTCGCTCCATCCTATCAGGAGGCCGGGCGTTATGAAAAACTCCCCGGTTGAAAATCTTTATTTACGAAAT
>DASXPZ010000887.1:0-3602 GCA_036493275.1 Pirellulales bacterium | reverse complement strand
TGCAGCCCGGCAGGTTCATGTCGCGCGCCACCGCCTCGATGGCGGCTTCGGCCTTGGCCCAACTCTCTGGCTTGCCGACATATTTTTCGCTCTTGGGATCGCGGAAGCCGAGCCGCACGCGATAGTCATTTAGTCCGAGCGTGCGCAGCACGTGCTGCGCCATTTCGATGCAGGCCCGGAACTCGCTGCCGACCTGGTCCTCGGTGCAGAAGATGTGAGCGTCGTCCTGGGTGAAGCCGCGGACGCGGGTCATGCCGCCAAGCTCGCCCGATTTTTCGTAGCGATAGACCGTGCCGAATTCGGCCAGTCGCACCGGCAAGTCGCGATAGCTGCGCGGCTTGGCCTTGTAAATCATGATGTGATGAGGGCAGTTCATCGGCTTGAGCAGGTACCGTTCGCCTTCTTCCATCTCAATCGGCTTGAACTGGCTATCCGCGTAATAGGGATAGTGGCCCGAGATCTGGTAAAGCTCGACCCGGCCGATATTGGGCGTGTAGACCGGCTCATAACCGCGCTGGATTAACTCGTTGCGAACGAATTCTTCCATCTGGCCGCGAATGATTGCCCCGCGCGGCAGCCACAACACCAGGCCTTGTCCGACGATTGGATTAACTGCGAACAATTCGAGTTGTTTGCCCAACACTCGGTGGTCGCGGCGCTTGGCCTCTTCGACTAGGGCCAGGTATTGATCGAGCTCTTCCTTACTGAAGAAGGCCGTGCCATAGAGACGCTGCAATTGCTGGTTGTTCGAGTCCCCCTTCCAATACGCTCCAGCCACGCTGAGGAGCTTGAACGCGCCGATAGCCCCGGCGCTGGGGATGTGCCGGCCGCGACAGAGGTCTAGGAATTCGCCCTGCCGATAGAACGAGAGACTCGATTCGGCCGCCAGGCCGGTCTCGATATGTTCGACCTTCAGCGTTTGCTGGAGATCCTGGCAGATTTTCACGGCCTCGGCGCGCGGCACGTCTATCCGCTCGAAGGGCTCGTCTTCCTTGATGATGCGGGCCATCTCGGCTTCGATCTTGGGGAAGTCCTCGTCGCTCAGCTTGTGCGGCAGATCGAAGTCGTAATAGAAGCCGTTGTCGATCGTGGGGCCGAACGCCAATTGCACGCCGTCATATAGCCTCATCACGGCGCGGGCCATCACATGCGCGCACGAGTGGCGCATGATCCGAATGCTTTCGGGATCTTTGCGCGTGAGCAGGCGGAGCGAGGCTTCACCATCCGCCGGCAGCGGAGTGACCGTGTCGACCAGCTTGCCATCGACTTCGGCTGCTAGCGTGGCCTTGGCCAGGCGCGGCCCGATCTCCTCGGCGACGTCGATCGGGCGGACGGGACGAGAAAACTCGCGCACGCTACCATCGGGCAATTTGACCTTGAGCATTGCTTCCTGTGTGGGAAAGTGACGTCGCCGGCGAGCGCTGCGCGCAGGGCAGAGGAGCGCCGACCCGCAGGGAGAGGCCGTTCGGAGGACGGGCATCGATACAAAGGACGCCAAACACGCCACCCGCGCGGCCGCGCGACATTGCCGCAGAGTATAGGCAACCCCGCTAAGTGAGCAAGACAACCCCCGGCCAGATCAGGTTCGAGGGCGCCCGCTTCGCCAGGGGCAGGCCACAGGCTAGAGACGAGAGGCTTGAGCCCGCTTCGCCGGAACTTGCTTGAGCGACTTCACCGCCGCGACCGATCTGGTATATTAGGGGACCCGTCGCCGCCCGAAAGTGAGGCGAACGGGGAAAATCCGGGCGATTAGCTCAGTTGGCTAGAGCACCAGCTCGACAAGCTGGGGGTCACAGGTTCGAGCCCTGTATCGCCCATTAGACATACTAGAGGCAGATCGGCTTTTACCGCATTTCCCGTATTTTCCAGGGGTTTTGGGGTTCCGGTCGGGGCAGCGTTCGCGTCAGTGCTAGATGCTGTAGCAGTGTTCTGCACCGTTTTCTGCACCGTTTTTTCTGTCCCCTCCCCGATCGCTTGCGCGAAGTGATCGTCGGTCGTCTGTAGGTAGTGCTTCATCGCCACGGCCGTGCTGTTGCCAATCCAAGCGCAGACCACGTGCATCGGGAACCGTTCGGCCAATTCGGTCTCGCGGGTCGCCCGCAGGTTGTGGAACAGTTTTGGCCACAGTTCCAAACCTGCGCGCTTGACGATTTTCTGAAACGTCGTCCGCAGATTCTGTGAGGGGTCCCGGTAGCGGGTAATGATCGGCTCTTCGCTTGGCTTAGGCTTTTGGGAAAGCTCCACTTCAACCTCGCCCCAGAGCGTTTCCAGTTCGGTCCGCACTTCTGGGAACAATGGAATTAGGCGGGACTCTCCGCCAACGTGGTGCTCCGTTTTTGGCGACCACACGCGAAGCTTGCCGCGTTCCCAGTCCACGTCGCCCCATTTCAGGGCAAGATGCTCTGAGGGGCATCGTAGGCCACCCCAGCGGCTTAGGGCGAAGATTAGCCGCCATTCAGTGGTAGGACAGGCGTCTAGAATCGCAGCGGCGTCAGCCGTCGTGATGAAGTGTTGTCGGCTAGTGTTCCCGCGCACTGCGGCGACAAGATCGGCGAATGGGCTGGCGGCAATCAGCCCCTGACGAACGGCCACTTTGAACATTTGCTTGGCAATTCCAGTTCGTCGGCGAATCGTATTGTCTGCCAGACGGACCGTGCGGCTTTTTCCGTTCTCGCCTACCTCGTCATGGGAGCGCAGCCAAAGGCGCCATCGGTCAGCGTCGCCTACGGTAATATCCCTCAAAGGCTTGGCAGGGCCGAAGAATTTGACCAGATTCCGCCGCGTGTGACCAAACACAATCACGGTGGCTGACTTAACGTCCGTTCTGTCGGCAATGAATTGCGCGCAGAAAGCATCTAGCGTGGCCGACTGGCGGCGCGGAACTAGGTCAACTTTTGCCAGTTTTTCAATCTGCTTGTCGCCTAGCTTGCCGAGCCAGGCTGCCGTTGCGTCAGGGATTGCTTGACCGTGACGCGCGGCGAGCGCCAATTGTTCAATATGGGACCGCCACGATTCGGCCGTTCGTAGCGGGACCGAACCAAGCCCGACGCTACGGCGTTTGCCTTTGGAGTCTATGAACTGCACGCGGCGTCGGCCGCCGTCGTTTGAGAGTGTGGCCACGATTTACCCGTCTTTCTTGCGCGGCTTTTGCCGCATGACAATTTCAAGCCCTAATACTTCCCCGAGCCGATCAAGCGCGGGCATGCTGAGCGTGCGCCGCGCGTTGTAGAACTTTGCCAGGGCCGATTCGTCTATCTTCGCAGCCCTGGAAAGTTCGTAGCGCGACCGGCCGGAATCGTCGATTGCCTGCCGCACTTGATCGCTCAATCGGTTGCTTCGTTTCTTAGCCATTTCCCCAATATAAAGCGTACTGGCTCTTATGTCCAGTGCGGGGCATGGCTAAGCAGTGACCCGCAGGGCAGTGCGGACGGTCCACTCCCGCAAGTCGTCAAATCGAAACCGCAAACAACGGCCGACGCGGACGCAGGGCAATTCGCCTTTGTTGGCCATGCCCCAGACTTTTCGATCGGAAACGGCAAGCAGTCTAGCTGCTTCGGCCAAATTGCAGAGTATTGGTGGCGTTAAAGTAGTATTTTCAGGTT
>DASXPZ010000886.1:0-8861 GCA_036493275.1 Pirellulales bacterium | reverse complement strand
CAGCCAGGATCGCGCGCTGACCCTTGGCGCAATGACAGTATACGATCTGATTCTTGGGGATCTTTTTTTCGAGCTCTTTGAGGAAGTCGGGGTCTTTCGATTTCTTTCCCAAATCGCCGAGTGGAATGAGCACGGCGCCGTCTACGTGACCCTTGTCCCACTCCCCTTGCTCGCGAACATCAACCAGCACGGCCTTCTTTTCTTCGACTTGCTGCTTGATCTTGTCGAGCGGCTCCTTGGTGTGATCGATGGCCCACACGTTGTTGGCGGCGCCCGCGAGGAGGATCGCGCAGATCAGGCTGAGTGGGAGCTTCTTGGCGAGCATCGGAAGCCTCTACTTATGAGAGAAGACCGGTCTCACAGAGGCCGGCTACAGCAGATAAGACGCGATGGCTGCGGGTTAAAACTCAGCGCTTCCTGGCGTGCGCGGGAATGGGATCACGTCACGAATATTGGCCATGCCAGTAATGAACTGCACGACGCGTTCCAGGCCGAGTCCGAACCCTGAGTGAGGGACCGTGCCGTAGCGACGCAGGTCGGTATACCACCAGTAGCTGGCTGGGTCGAGCTTCTGCTCCAGCATGCGGCGCTCGAGCACGTCGAGCCGCTCTTCGCGCTGGCTGCCGCCGATGATCTCGCCGATGCCCGGCGCCAATACGTCCATCGCCCTCACGGTGCGGTCATCGTCGTTCAGGCGCATATAGAATGCTTTGATTGTTTTCGGATAGTCGAACAAGATCACCGGCTTCTTGAACTTCTGTTCGGTCAGGTAGCGCTCGTGTTCGGCTTGTAGATCGCATCCCCAACTCACCGGGAATTCGAACGTCTGTCCCGAGGTGAGCAAGATTTCGATCGCCTCGCTGTATGGCAACCGCTCGAAATCGCTGGCCACGATATGTTCGAGCCGCTCGATCGCCGTCTTTTCAATCCGGTCGCGGAAAAAATGCATATCCTCCGGACACTCGGTCAATACGTCGCGAAAGATTCGCTTCAAGAAGCGCTCGGCCAGGTCCATGTTGTCCGGTAATTCGTAAAACGCCACCTCCGGCTCGATCATCCAGAACTCGGCCAGGTGGCGCGAGGTGTTCGAGTTTTCCGCGCGAAATGTGGGCCCGAACGTGTAGACCTTGCCGAGCGCGCAGGCAAAGATCTCTCCCTGCAATTGACCGCTGACGGTTAAATACGACGGTTTGTCGAAGAAGTCTTGCGAGTAATCGACGGCGCCGGTTGGCAAGCGCGGCAATTTGGCCAGGTCGAGCGTGGTGACCTTGAACATTTCGCCCGCGCCTTCGCAATCGCTGGCGGTGATGATCGGTGTGTGGATGTAGAGAAAGCCCTCTTCCTGAAAAAAATTGTGGATCGAGCGGCTGACGCAGTTCCGCACGCGCGTCACGGCGCCAAACGTGTTCGTCCGCGGGCGCAGATGGCCGATGGTCCGCAAAAATTCAAACGTGTGATGTTTTTTTTGCAGCGGATAGGCGTCCACGTCGGCCCCGCCGTGCACGATCACGCGCGTGGCCTGCACCTCGGTCGCTTGCCCCTTGGCGGGCGAGGCCTTCACCAGCCCCTCGACGGTGACGCTGAAACCGGCGGCCAGATGCTTGATTTCGCTCTCGTAGTTGGCGAGCGCGGCTTCGGCGATGATCTGCACATTTCCCTGGCAGGAGCCGTCGTTCAGTTCGATGAAGCTAAAGCCCCCCTTCGAGTCGCGCCGCGTGCGGACCCAGCCCTGCAATCGAACTTCGCGCCCCACGGCGGCCGGATCACGAGCCTCTCGAACACGAATAGTATCCATACGGGCGTGCATCTCTGGAGGTGAAATTCAGGACCGATGCGTCTGACGGCAAACGAACGCAACTCGTCATTTGGTCCCGGTCGTTTGGACAGTTCTACTCATGACTGGCGAGCCAGCGTTCTGCGTCGAGCGCCGCCATGCAGCCGCTGCCGGCCGCGGTGACCGCCTGACGGTAGTAATCGTCGGCCACGTCGCCGGCGGCGAACACTCCTTCGACGCTGGTGTTGGTGCGGAACGGAACGGTCCACTTGATGTACTTTTTGGGCGTGAGCTCCAGCTTCCCTTCAACGAACCGAGTGTTGGGCGTGTGGCCGATCGCCAGGAACATGCCGGTCGCTTCGAGGTCGCGCGTCGGCTTGCCGACGGTGCTGGCGATGCGGACGCCGGTGACTCCCTGCTTGTCGTTCCCCAGCACCTGGTCGACGTGGCTGTTCCAGACGATTTCGATCTTGGGGTCTTTCTCAGCGCGCTCGACCATGATCTTCGACGCCCGCAGCGTGTCGCGGCGGTGGATCATGTAGACTTTGCTGGCGAACTTGGCGAGATACGTCCCCTCTTCAACGGCCGAATCGCCCCCGCCGACCACGACCAGCGGCTGGTTGCGGAACCGCGGCAGCGCGCCGTCGCAGACCGCGCACGCGCTGACTCCGTTGTTCTTGTAGGCGTCCTCCGACGGCAGACCCAAGTAATTGGCCCGTGCGCCGGTGGCAATGATCACTGCCTCGGCCTCGACCGTTTTTCCTTCGAGCGATTTCAACTTGAAAGGACGCCGACTGAAGTCGACGTCGACGATGTCGTCGGTCACCACGCGCGCGCCGAAGTTGAGCGCCTGCTGACGCATCAATTCCATCAGTTCCGGCCCGCTGACCCCTTCTTTCTGATGCGGCGCCATCAGTCCGCGCCGATCGGGCGGAAGCGAGTTGTCGAGATAGCCTTCCAAGTCGCCTGACGGAAAGCCGGGATAGTTCTCGACCTCGGTCGTGAGCGCGAGCTGACCGAGCGGAAGCGTGCCGTTGACGCGGTTTTCTTCCGTGATGGCGCCTTCGAAGACCAGCGGCTTCAGTTCCGCGCGGGCCGCGTAAATGGCGGCCGTCCAGCCCGAGGGCCCGCTGCCGATAATGACTAACTTTTCCGCCAAGATGTGCTCCTTCGCGTCGATGTCGCTCGTTCGATCGGTCCGTCCCTCGGCGATCGGAAGCGCGCAATTATAAAGCCTGCCGCAGGCCGGTCTACGGCAGTGAGCTTGTCGCTTTCCGGGGCGTGGGATATGGTGGCGACGAAGGCGAGATTCGCGGCCAATACTTAGCAATAGCTGAACGGACACTCCGCACAAAGCTTCCTCTCCCGCCTGGAGAAGAACGCCCGCATGAAGTAGAACTCGCGCATTCTCCCTCTCCCGCCGGGAGAGGGCCGGGGTGAGGGCGAAGCACAGTGGGCCATGCTACTCATCCAACGACCAACATAGCGCTCCCTCATCCGGTTCGCTTCGCTCACCACCTTCTCCCGAAGGGAGAAGGACAAATTCTTATCGATTCGACTGAGAACTGTCCGTATGCACGCAATGCCTCTGATGATCGGCGTTCTGTGCTGTCTGGCGATTGCGTATCGCTATTACAGCGCGTTTCTGGCCGCCAAGGTCGCCGCGCTCGACGATTCGCGCGTCACGCCGGCCATTGCGCTCAATGACGGGCAGAACTATCATCCGACGCACAAGTGGGTCCTGTTCGGCCATCACTTCGCGGCGATCTCCGGAGCGGGGCCGTTGATTGGGCCGGTGCTGGCGATTCAGTTCGGCTACATGCCGGGGCTGATCTGGCTGGTGATCGGCGTCTGCCTGGCCGGCGCCGTGCAAGACATGCTGGTGCTGGCAGCCAGCGTGCGGCGCGGAGGCCGCTCGCTGGCCGAGATCGCCCGCGCCGAGATCGGACCGCTCGCCGGCGCCACGGCCTCGATCGCCATCTTGTTTGTCGTCGTGATCGCCCTTTCTGGCTTGGGCGTGGTGGTCGTGAAGGCGCTCGGCGGCGAGGAGATCAAGTTGGCCAGTGGCACGGTGGTTCGTGCGCCGGAGGGGAACGCGATCGAATTCTCGGACGACGCCAAGGGAAGCTACGCACGGATGCCGGCCGGCGCCGAGATTACTTACGGCAGCGGCGCCCGCGTGACGCGCAGCGAGTCGTTCACGGTCAAAGCCCCCGCGGAGAGCGAGGGATTCAAAGTCACGGACGAAGGGGCGTCGATCACGCTTCCCAAAGGCGCCACGCAAGCTGTCCCCGGCAGTTCTTGGGGGACATTTACCATTGCCTGCACCGTGCCGATAGCGCTTTTGGTCGGGCTTTACATGTATAAGCTGCGCAAGGGACGGGTGGTCGAAGCTTCGGCGATTGGCGCGATTGCCACGCTGGCCGCGACCGTGGCCGGCAACTGGATTCCTGGCTCGGCGCTCGAGCCCTTTTTCTCTTTGACGCGCGAGCAGACGATTTGGGCGATCTGCCTGTATGGATTCATCGCGTCGGTGTTGCCGGTTTGGCTGCTGCTCTGCCCGCGCGATTATCTGTCGAGCTTTTTGAAGATCGGCACGGTGGTGCTTCTGGTGGCGGCGATGCTGGTGGCGAATCCGAAACTCGCGGCGCCCGCGGTGAACCCCGTCTTTGCACATGGCGGCGGGCCCTACTTCGACGGGCCGATTTTTCCGTTCTGCTTCATCTGCATCATGTGCGGGGCGATTTCAGGCTTTCACGCGCTGGTCGCCTCGGGCACCACGCCCAAGATGATCACGCGCGAGAGCCACGTCCGCACGATCGGTTACGGCGCGATGTTGATCGAGGGGCTCGTCGGCATCGTGGCGCTATTGGCCGCGGCGTCGCTTCCGCAGGGGGACTACTGGGCGATCAATATCGACCTTTCACGAGTCGAAAAATACGCTGGCGACCTGGTGACGCTCAACGCGACGACCGACAACCTGCCCGAGATCGAGCGGCAAGTCGGCGGCGAGTCTCTGCGTGGCCGAACCGGGGGCGCGGTGACGCTGGCGGTCGGCATGTCGCAGATTTTCACCGAGGCGATGCGCCGCGTGGCCGGAGACCGCGTGAATCTCGATTCGGTGATCAAGTATTGGTATCACTTTGCGATCATGTTCGAGGCGTTGTTCATTCTGACCACGATCGACACCGGCACGCGCATCGCGCGGTTCTTGCTGCAAGAAGTGCTGGGCAAGGTTTACAAGCCGCTCGACCGGACCGACTGGTTGCCGGGCGCCGTGCTTTCGACAGCGCTGGTGACGGGCGCCTGGGGAGGGCTGATCTGGACTGGATCGATCGAAACGATCTGGCCGATGTTCGGCATCGCCAACCAGATGCTGGCCGTGATTGCGCTGGCCGTGGTGACGACCGTGGCGGTCAACGCCGGTCGCGGGCGCTACGCGTGGCTGACGTTGATCCCGATGCTGTTTGTCGTCGCCACGACGACCACCGCGGCGTACATGATGTGCAATCGCTTCGTTGCCCATCTAAAGGATGCGATCGAAGTCTCGAACACGGCGCTGATGGTCAAATGGGGGCTGAATATCTTCTTCACGGCGTTTATGGTCGTCGCCGTGGCGCTGATTTTGTTCGAAGCGGCGGGGCGATGGCTTGGCGCGGCACGCGCGGCGGATGATCCGAAGTAACTGCCGATCGTTTTGCGAGGAGGGTCAAAGGACCATGAGGGCACACGAACTGCCGAGAAACTTGTCAGACGCCGGATATCTGATCCTTCAAGTGTCGGACGACGCAGAACTTAGTAACGACTATCGCCGGCGAATTGGGACATACCGTGGCGTGGATCGCTTGCCTCCGTTTCTTTACCCGGACGACACGGTGCGGCTGGCCCTCAATGCGCCACTTGTCGACGACCCGCAAATCCGCGCCGCGCTTGAAACATGGTTTGAGATTCATACCGACGCCACGCCGTTTCTCAAATCGTTCTCGGACGCGGCTCGCGTTTTGGGATCGATGGAACCGGTTGGCATTCGATTAGAGATTGTCTATTGCCAGATTGCTGGAACCGACGAGGACGATGATAGACGACAGTCGCATGCGGGTTCCTGCGAAGGCTCCGCTCTGGTTACGAGTTTTTATGGGTTCGACGTATCGTGGCCCTCGTGCAATCATTCGGCAATTCTGCAGCCAGGCGTAGTGCCGGAGAGCGCCGAATGGCGCTCTCAATTGAACGAGTTTGGACTTTTGGGCTGCTACAGCGACGCGGTTGCATTGCGCGACGAATATGTTCGAGCCTATCCATACCCTCCGTTTGAAATATTTTTGGTGTATCAAGTCGCAACGAGCGATTGAGACCGAACGCGGCGCCAGCAATGATGGCAGTGCCGGTGGCGGGCCTAGTCGTAGCACTTCCGGCCACGCCTTTCCCTGCTGACAAACCTGCTTTCGTTACGGTTCCCGGTTTCCCGGCCGCTGTAACGCTCTCGCCTTGACCGGCGGGCGGGACGCTCGGATAATCCGCGGCCCTCAAAGGCTGCACGCTCCCGTAAACGTTCAGCGCCGAGGAAGTTTGTTGGTGGAAGGACCCACAGCCATGACGCACACGCGCTATCTCCTTTTGATGTTTGCAATCGGGGCATCCTCAGCGATGGGCTGCGCTTCGCCCTATTACACCGACAAAGGGGCGGCGTTTGGCGGCCTGGCTGGCGCCGGCACAGGGGCGTTGATCGGCGAAGCTGTCGGACATCCCGCGGCGGGCGCTTTGCTCGGCGCCGGCGTTGGCGCGATCTCGGGCGCCGCGATCGGTAGCGGTATGGACGACATCGAAGCTCGCAATCGCGCCCAGATCGCCGCCCAAATGGGTCGACAAATTCCGCCGGGGACCGTGACGCTCCCTGACGTGATCGCAATGACCAAGGCGGGGGTCAATGATGAATTGATCGCCAATCACATTCGCGCCAATGGACTGGCGCATCCGTTGCAAACGGGCGATTTGATCGCGCTGCAAAATGCGGGTGTCTCAACTCGAGTGATCGCGGCGCTACAGGCCCCGCCGGCCGTGCCTGCCGGACAGGCCGTAATGGCGGGACCGCCGCTCGTTATGCCAGGTCCCTACTATTATCCGCCGCCCTGCTACTATCCGCCGCCGTATTACAACGTCGGCTTGGGCTACGGCTGGGGATACCGTCCCCGGCCACGCGTCGGCTGGGGCGTGTCAGTCGGTGGGCCACTTTAGTAAGCCATCTGTCTCGCTGGCAGAAAACAATAAAAGCGGCCAGCCCATCGCAATGGGACTGGCCGCTTTCGTTTGTCGCTTTGCTAAATTGCGAAGTGCTTATCAGCCGCCGGCGTCTGCGCCGCTGACCGGCTTCACGCTGGCCCCTTCGCCCGGCTTGGCGACCTCGCCTGTCTTCGGGTCGATCTTCAGGCCCAAGTTCTCCTCGTCTTCGGTATAGAAGACGAAGCCGTACATCATCTCTTGGAAGGTCTGCTGGCCCTCGCGGACCGTTTCTTTCGGGTCAGGGTTGTACGGATTGAACGACGAGTTGTCGAAGTGGGCTGTGCAATCAAGCACGGTTCCCTTGGGGAACTTTTTGGCGCCGGGGCGCGAGACGTATTGCATCTGCCAGTTGAAGTCGTAGTTCGGAATCGCCAGCAGGCGCTCGCGATTGCCGTCCGGATAAATGGCGTCGAACATCATGTCCTTGCCGCGCAGGTGCATGTGGCTGAACATGCCGTAGAGCGTAGAGTCGTTGGGGAACTTCCGCTTGGCGCCCACCAGATGTGCGCTGTCGCCGGGCGGAATGGCGAACGTGCCGTTGTGACATTGGAAGTGCTTCAGTTCCTTCGTCACTTCGTACTTGGCGAAGCGGAAGCCAACGCTCGATTGGTCCGACGTCTTTTCGCCCGTCGTCACGTAATGGATTTGCAGGACCAACACCGAGCCCTTGGGGATCTTGAAGGCGACGCCATTTTCCAGGCTCATCGGCTCGCCGCCAGGGACCTGACCGGTGATGAACTTGGCGGCGTTGAACTTGCCGGCCAGAGCACTCACCGGATCGATGCAGGCCAGATTGCAGTGATGCAATGCCGTCTTGTTCTCCGGCAAGATCTGGCAGCCGCTAACCCAGGTGTCTTCTTTGAACGTGTGATTCAGAATCACGTACTGGTAATTCACATAGCCGGTAGCCGGCAAATCGATCCGCTTGGGCATCTTGAGGACCAGGTCCGGCTCGCCGATATACCACTTGTTCTCGCGGAATTTCGGATTGGCCGGAGCTTTCGCCAAATCGCCTTGCTGCATGCCGCCGGCGATCCACTGGCGAACTAGCGTTCGCTCTTCATTCGTCAGGCTGCGGAGATTCGTGAAATCGCCGTGCTCCTTGCTGGCGTAGAGGGGAGGCATCCGCTGCTCTTTGACCGTCTCGCCGATCATCTCGGCGTGGTCGACCGTCTCTTCGTACGTCAACAACGAGAAGGGCCCTTCGGCGTTCGGCCGATGGCACTCCTGGCAATGCTTCTGCATGATCGCGGCGACGTTCTCGGCGTAAGTCACAGGCTTCTCGGGCGCCGAGAGGTTCGGCAACGTGATCAAGCAGCCTTCGACCGGAGTCTCGGCCACCTTGACGTCGCGGCTGGCCAGCACGTCTTCGATCGCTTCCTTCAGGTCATTACGTCCGCCATCGGGCTTCACTCCACCAGCGCGAAATTGGCTATCAATCCGGCCGCGATAGCGGAGCTTGCGATCGCCATCGAGCACTACCACTTCCGGCGTGCGCGTGACCCCCATTGCTTTGACGACATCGCCGTCAAAGTCTTTGCAGAACGGGAACGGAGCGTCGAGCTGGATCGCCTGGTAGGCGACCTCGACCATTGGATCGTTCGGGCCGACGTTCATCGCCACGAACTGCACGCCCCTATCGCGATATTCTTTTTCGATTTCGACGACGCGCGGCAAGTAGCGCTTGACCACCGGGCAATCCAACGTCGTGAAGACGACGACGATGGCCTTCTTGTCGCCAAAATCATTGAGGTTGTGGGCCGTAAAGCGAATGTCTTTGAATGTCGCGTCCGAGATCTTGCTGCCAATC
>DASXPZ010000885.1:0-12700 GCA_036493275.1 Pirellulales bacterium | reverse complement strand
TGCGCCGACCGCCGATCGGGGGCGCCTCTGGCTGGCGCGCGTGCGCGAACGAGAGCGGCGCTGGCCGCAAGCCGCGGAGCAATACGCCGCTGTGCGTCCAACGTCGGAGGGCGCAACCGAAGCGCTCGACGGGCTGGCCCGCGCGCATGACGCGGCGCTCGCCCAGCTTCGCGCCAGCGGCAAGCCCACCGAGCAGGCGGCCAAAAACGCCATTGCGCAGATCGAGCGGCTGGCCGGCATGAAAGAGGGCTCGGCCACTCCGGCGACCGACGCGCAGCGCCGCGCGCTGCTGTCCGGGGCTCGCATCTTGCTCGAATACACGACCGGCGGCGCGGCGCAAGCCGAGCGGTTAGTCTCGGCGGCGCTGGCGAGCGCGACCGACGCGCCGGCAGACTGGAAACTCTCGGCCGAAGGAGTGCTGTTGTGCGCGATCGCCGCGCAAGGGCGCGTCGAGGACGCGGCAACGCGGATCGCCCCATTGGCGAGTGCTGACCCGCGCGCGATCGTCTCGATCATCGACACGCTCGATCGACAAGCCGCCACGGCCCCTCCCGAGTTGAAAGCCAATCTGGCCAAGGTGGAGCTCCGCTTGATGGATCTGGCGCAGCGAAAGTCTTCGAAGACAACTATTCCGGCGGAGATCCCTGCGCCCGAGGTGAAAGCCGCGAGCGCTCCCGTCGCGCTCGACGCCGAGACGACGCGCCGGCTCTCGCTGCTGCGAGGCAGCGCGATAATCGCCGCCGGGCAGGGCGCCGAGGGAGTCGCCGAATTAAAACGCTTGGCGGCGGAGAATCCGCGCGATGGGCAAGCGCAAGAGGCGCTCGCCCGCGCGCTGTTCGACACGAACGACTCCACAGCGCTGGCCGCGTGGCAAGGGATCGAAACCAAATCGCGCGCCGGCGGCGAGCGCTGGTTGCGCGCCAAGTATTACCAGACGTTGATCGTCGAGCGCCGCGGCGACAAGTCTCGCGCCGCGCAAATGGTCAAAATGCTCCAACTCCGCTATCCCACGCTCGGCGGCGGCGAGCAGCAAGAAAAGTTCCAACAGTTATTGAAACGCTGCCAGTAATAAGCGACGCCCGCAGGCCGCGTTCGTGAGCCGCACGGCGCCAGCCGCGGGTTTTTTGCTCGGAACGATGTTTGGCGCCGCAAAGAACCGGCGGCTAGCGCCTTGTCACAGGCACCGACCTGCTTTCTTTGTCCCCGGGGCGCGACTAAACTAGCTTAGCCGCCCGCTTAGCGGGTTGGTGTGTCCGCCCTAGGAGCCTATCCGAGAACCTGCGGTTGCAAGCAACACCAGTGTGTTTCGGAAGCGCGAGACACAGTTTTCGGATAGGCACTAAAGAGTCCTGTTGGCCGCACGCAACGCATCCACTCTGTCGAGCGCCCCGCCGGGCGACTTTTCGCCATGAATTATCCGCTTCCCGAACTGACCCGTCCCGCGCGATTGAAATCCAAGCAGGTGCTGCTCGTTGCCAGCGGCGATCTGCGCCCCGCGGCCAATCGAACCTGTTGGGCTGCGCAGCAAGAGATGGAACGGCAGCTTTCGACCGCCGTGGCGGAAGAGGGATTCGAGATCGTTCGCGGCCATCCCTTCGACGCGGCGGCAGGGCATGGCTTCATTGATTCGCAAAAGGCTGGCATGCAGATTTTTGCCGGGCTCGACCCCAAGGCGCCCCTGATCGTGGCCGAGGCGGTCTGGCAATACTCGCATCATGTGTTGTCCGGGCTGATCGCGCATCGCGGACCGATTCTGACCGTCGCCAATTGGTCCGGCACGTGGCCTGGGCTGGTCGGCATGCTCAATCTGAATGGCTCACTGACCAAGGCGGGCGTGCCGTACTCGACGCTCTGGAGCGAAGACTTCAGCGACGAATTCTTTCGCAAAGGACTACGGCGCTGGCTGTCGAAGGGAAAGCTCACGCATCCTACGAAACACGTCGCGCCGTTTGCGGATCTCAAACCGCCCAAGGCCGAGCGCCGGTTAGGCAAGGCCCTCGCGCAGCAACTACGCAAAGAGCGCGCCATCATGGGCGTCTTCGATGAAGGTTGCATGGGGATGTTCAACGCCATCATGCCGGATGACCTGTTGCATGACACGGGCGTCTTCAAAGAGCGGCTCAGTCAATCGGCCTTGTATTGCGAGACGATGCAAGTCGCCGATTCCGAAGCCGTTGCCGCGCGACGCTGGATGGAAGAACACGGTATGCGCTTCGTCACGGGCGATAATCCCGAGACCGATCTGACCGACGAGCAGATCCACTTGCAGTGCAAAATGTACATCGCCGCCATGCGGATCGCTGACGATTTCGGCTGCCACGCGATTGGCATTCAATATCAGCAAGGATTGAAAGACATTTTGCCGGCGAGCGACCTGGTCGAGGGAACCCTGAATAATGCGGACCGTCCGCCGGTCCATAGTCGCGATGGCTCGCGCGTGTTGTACGCCGGCGAGCCGCTCCCTCATTTCAATGAAGTCGACGAGTGCGCGGGGCTCGACGGCCTGATGACGTATCGCGTCCACCGCGCCATGGGGCAGCCGGTCGAAAACACGCTGCACGACATTCGCTGGGGAGATCACGATCGTTCTGGCACGGTCAACGACTTTGTCTGGGTGCTGTTGATCAGCGGGGCGGCGCCGCCGGCGCACTTTGTCGGCGGCTGGCAAGGCGCCAGCAGTGAGCGGCAACCGCCGATGTACTTCCGCCTGGGGGGCGGCACGCTCAAAGGCGTGTCGCGGCCGGGCGAGATTGTCTGGTCGCGCGTCTTTGTCGATCGGGGGAAATTGAAAATGGACCTGGGGCGCGCTGCCGCCGTTTCGCTTCCGGAAGAAGAGACGCAACGCCGCTGGCAAGCGACGACGCCGCAATGGCCGATCATGCACGCGGTCACCTACGGCGTGACTCGCGACCAGATGATGGCTCGCCACAAGGCGAACCATATTCAAGTGGTCTACGCCAACAGCGTGGCCGAAGCCGACGCGGCGCTGTGGGCCAAAGCCTCGATGGCCGACGCGCTCGGCTTGCAGGTCTCGCTCTGCGGCACGCGGCACGACGGATCGGCCTGGTAAGTCGGCCGCGCTCCCGCCGCGCCGCTCTCGCGCTCGGGCCGCGCATTCTTCGTTGCAATCGGCACAAACCTCAGAAGCCGCGCAAGCGGACCTCTTGCGCATAACCTAGCGTTATACGGCGAGGGTGCGTTTGCCCTCGCGATTCAGAACGTGTTGACGCTTTTTGTAAGGAGTCCAGTTCATGACTACCGCCACGATCAACCCTGTGCAGGCGTTCCTGGAAAAGGTCAAGACGGACACCCAACTGCGCACGCAACTTGAGATGTTGAACAGCAATCAGAAGAACACCGAGCAGACCGGAATGATCAACGAGATCGTGAAGATCGCCGAGAAGGCCGGCTTCAAGTTCACTGCCAAGGATTATGAGCGCGTCGCCCGCAAGATGTACCTCCGCAACTCGAAGTCGACCCAGACGATTGGCGAGAAAGAGCTGATCTCGGTCGCCTGCGGTTGCTGCCAGGCCTAATACGGCCAGCGAAGTTCTGCGTTTTTAATTGGAATGACTTCAGGCCGCCGGTTTTGCTGCAAAGCAGGACCGGCGGCCTGTTTTTTTGGGCACGCAAACGATTCGCCGCGCCCTTTGTGAGACTGGCGAAAATGCTCAAAGATTTCCCGTTATTCGGGTTATATCGAACGATCCGATTCTTCTTGTTTTGCGGCTTGTATCGACCCGATACCTCAAAAACGTAGCGATTCTTCCGGTTGTGTCATGAGGGGAGCATCTGTCATGAAATCATCGACGCCAATGCTAGCACTGGCGGTTGCGCTATTGATTGGCGCCGCCCCGAGCCTGGCGGATGATACCAAGCCCGCGGTGTTGGAAATTGCCGACACGATCGGTTCGGGCGAAGGCTGGGACGACGACACAAGCAACGAGCCAACTGGCCCGAAGTCTCCCACGATCCCCGCTCAAACGATGTCTCCATCGGACGTCGAGGTCGTGCCGCCTGGCGCGCCGTCGACGAAAAGTCCCCTGCCACGTCAGCAGACAGTGGTCCCATCGGTCCCCAGGCTGTTTGCCCGGCCGGCCCTGGACGAAGCGTACGAAGACATCGTCGACGAGACGGTGGGACTCGTGCTGAATCCGAATTGTGCGCTCCTCTCGCGAGACTCCTGTTGTCTGCCGCCTCCATGGGCTCACCGCACCGGCGTATTTGGCGAGTACTTGTTCCTGCGGCCGCGCAGCACCGATCTGAGTTACGTCGCGCCACTGGCCACGATTCCCGTCACCGGCGGCGGCACGATTACCGCTCCCTCGGGCCGAGTCGGAAATCTCGATCCAAACTACTCAAGCGGCTTTCGCGTCGGCGTGAACCGCGCGATTGATGAATTCGCCAGCGTCCGTGGCTCGTATACCTACTACTATAACAGCGCGCGAGACAGCGTGACGGCACAGCCGGGGAGTGGCTTGTCGTCGCTCGTCTCTTATCCCGGCTTGTTGCCGCCAGGCGCCAGCTTTGGCTATGGACAGGCCGGATCGAGCTTGAGCTTTCAATTCGCCGACGTCGAAGTGCGCAAGATCCTGGTCTATGGTCAGCATCACGCGCTGAACTACTCGATCGGCGCCCGCTACGCGCATCTCAGCGGCGGTTTGAATGTCGAGCAGCGGGGAGCGCCGGGTGTCGTCGACTTTGTCACCGCTAAATCGAATTTCGATGGCGGCGGCATCCGCTTCGGCCTCGATGGCGAGCACTACGCCCGGCGAACCGGGTTAATGGCCTACTGGCGCGGCGGGGCCAGCTTTATCGGCGGCCAGTTCCGCGAAGACTACACCGATCAATACATTCCCGCCGGCGCTCCGACGACCGTCAATTCGCACTGGAACGGCGGCCGTCTTCTGACGATCCTCGACGCCGAGATCGGCGTCGGCTGGTCGAGCAAGAGCCAGCGGATGCGGTTCCGAACAGGCTATCTGATCAACGGCTGGTTCAACACGATCGGTCCAGGGTCGTACGTCGGCGCGGTGCAATCCGGCAACTTCGATCACATGGTAAAGGCGTTCAGCCTCGACGGCCTGACGGCCAGCGCGGAATACCGCTTCTAGTTTATCTGTCCGACACGATCGGACGTCAATCGTACCCAGTCCCGCCACCCAGGTTCGCACTCCCTCGCGAGCCTGGGTGCTTTTTTGCGCGCGTTGTGTAATGGAGCAACAAAAAAAGCAGCGAGCGTCCCGCCCTGGAACTTGTCGGGCGGATCGCTCGCTGCTGACCTCTTGTCGATCGTCTCTTCCGTGAAGTTCGTTACGTCTTACTTGCCGTTGGCGAGCGACTCAGGCGCCTCGCTGGCGCTATCCATCGAGACCGTCAGGCAGCAGCCTCGGCAGCGACGGCAGCGTGGACGAGCCTGGGCGTCGAGCGCCAGGGAAAGGGTCAACAGCAGCGCGCCGAATACAACAAGCTTCTTCATCACAGTTCCTCCATTGAAACAATCAAGATGCGTCCTCCCAGCCCGACGCGAATTGGGCAGCGTTCCCTCTGCTGGAACGCACCCACCACGGTACGGAAATCCGACACAGGAACAACCGGCCCACCTGGCAACGAACGGCCCCCCATGTTGCCAATGAAACTGAGTAGAATTGAGGAGCTAGGGGTTTATGGTCTCGAGTGAAAACTTCCAATCGTGTAATAGTTCCGCGAGAAACGACTTCGGTGGTTGACATTCCTCGATTAACGCCTGACGTAATTCTGTTCGGCGTCGTGCTCACCGTGGCGGCCATCGTGGCGCTGGTCGCGCTGGCGAAGAGTTATCGCCGGCTGAGCCAGTTGGTCGGCGCACTCCTGAGACGCAAGCGCCGCGCGCCCGAGCCAGCAGCGGCGCCGGCGATCGATCTCGAAGCGCTCGCGCCGGAAGGGCCGCCCACCACAGGTCCTACTCTGCGCGCCTACAACGCGCCGATGCGCTTGGTCGTGTTGGTGCTGGCCCCGGTGGGGCGCGGTAGCGAGTTGCCGGCCACCGATCAATTGCCGCGAATCGTCGATCAGATCACGCCAGGCCTGTTCGAAGTGGCGCAAGCGCACCAAGCGCGGATCAAGCTCTGGCCGCCACAACTGAGCGCGCAAGGTTTTGCGGCGGCCCTGTTCGCCAACATTCCGCTCCCCGGACATCGCGGCAAAGGGACGCCGTGGTGCGCCCTCTCCGGTCGTTTTGCCGCCGGAGATCAGGCTTTTCTGGCCGGCGTGGTGTTGCGCGCCGCAGCGCCCAACAGCCTGGGGCAAATCACGCTGGCCCACGAGGCGCAGTGGTTAGAAATACTGCGAACGTCGAGCGTTTGACACCTCGCCGCCGGCGCGTTCAACTCGATCGCAAACCTGCCGCAATTCAGCGACTCAGTCGCTTGCGTTTTCAAACCAACAATCCAACGCATCCGAGGTCCTGCCGCGCGTGAATCGTCCCCTCGCTCAACTTCGCCCTGACGTCTTGCAGATCTGGCGCGCCGGCGTGGCTGCTGTCGATTCGGAGCGATTGGTCCGCGCGGCGCTGCGCGTTGAAGGAGACAAGCTCCTCGTCGGAACGCCCAAATTGGGCCCTGCCGAGAGAAGCGACCAAAAACCGACGACTGCGAGCGACAGCCAGCAGACGATTCTGTCGATCGATCTCTCCGCGGTGCGGCGGATCGTCGTCGTCGGCGCTGGTAAGGCAGGGGCTGGGATGGCCGCTGGGTGTGAAGCGGCCCTCGGCCCGCGGATCATGGCCGCCAAACAAGTCCGCGGCTGGCTGAACGTGCCGGCCGATTGCGTCCGCCCGTTGCAGGCGATCCACTTGCACGCGGCGCGAGCCCCCGGACAAAACGAACCGATGCCGGAAGGTGTGGCAGGAGCCGAAGAGATTTTACAATTGGTAAGTGGCGCCGACGCGAACGATCTCTGCCTGGCGCTCATCTCCGGCGGCGCCAGCGCGCTGCTCCCCGCGCCCGCCGAAGGAGTCACGCTCGCCGACAAGCTGGCGCTCACGCGGCATCTGAGCGCGGCCGGCGCCGATATTCACGAGTTGAACACGGTGCGCAAACAGCTCAGCCGGATCAAAGGGGGCGGCCTTGCGCGGGCTTGCCGCGCCGGGCGATTGATTACGCTAATCATCTCCGACGTGATCGGGGATCCGCTCGACGTGATCGGCTCAGGTCCGACGATCGAAGATCCCCGCTCGCCGGCCGACGCGCTGGCGATCCTTGAACGGTACGATGCTCGCGCGGCCGGCGTTCCGCAGCGAGTCTTCGACCATTTGCGCTCGCGCGCTGGCGCGAAGCCGATCGAGCCGACATGCGACGTGACGAATCTGGTCATCGCCAACATCGCCACCGGCGTTGACGCGGCCGCGGCCGAAGCGCAGCGGCTCGGCTACACGCCCTCGATCATTCCTCTCGCGGCGCGCGAAGGACTGGCCGACGACGTCGGCGCGCAGCTTGCGCGCGCCGCCATCGGGCTATCTCGTCAGCCTGGCCCCGATTGCCTGGTCAGCGGCGGCGAGCCGGTGGTCAAGTTGGCGGAGCCCGCGATTCGCGGCCTCGGCGGGCGAAATCAACAGTTGGCCCTGGCAGCTTTGCAAGTATTTGCGGAGGCAAACGGCACGGACGTGGCGTTCGTCTCCGGCGGAACCGACGGTGAAGACGGCCCTTGCGACGCGGCCGGCGCGGTAGTCGACGCGCAGGTGATCGCCGCGGCGCAAGCGGCCGGTCTCGATCCGGCCGATTTTTTGCGGCGGAACGACGCCTATCACTTTTTCGAGCCGCTGGATGCGCTGGTGAAGACTGGCCCGACGCAAACCAACGTAGGCGATCTGCGCGTGGCCGTCACGGCGAGAATCGAAACCGGCACTGCGACCGCGCCGTGAGCAGCACTTGAAACTGGCTGCTCGATCCGCGGTTTCGCGTTCAAGCCGCGTCGCGCCGGCGGCGTCTTTTCGGCTTTGCCAGTTCGTACAGGATCGCGTTTCGCTGCTTCCCCACCGTCACGGCCGCGCCCGTCTCGCGCAGGCAGTACGCCACGCGCTGCGCAAGCCAGCGGGGACGATCGAGCCCTCGGGCGATATCGCCGGTCGAAAACCGCGCCGGCAATTCGCAGCCCATTAGGCGCACCAGATCTTGGGGACTTTGCAGCAAAAAGTTCTCATGCACGGCGACGAGGCGCTGATCTTCAATCACGAAATCGTTCTTGCGATAGCGCCGCCGGCGGCCATGGCCTGGATAGCGGTCCTCTTCCACGTCGACCAGCACTGCCTCGATCGATAGCCGCGGATGCGGGAATGTGCGCACGAAATAGACCAGCTCGTCGAACATATCGAGCAGAGATCCGCGCTTGGGACTGCGCCGCTGCCGGACGACCTTGCCCCCTTTTCGATTGCGACTCAACAACAGCTTCTCGCGCACGATCGGCTTGACTACGCGCACCCGATGCTCGGCCAACAACTCGCGCAGCTTCGGCGTGAGGGCCGAAAGCCGCCCATGCTGAATCTCGATCAGCTCCTCGCCCGCCATCGCGTCGATCCGGTATCGACCGACGCGGACCTCCGTCCGCGCGCCATCGCCGGCGTACAAAGTCTTCAAATCCCGATGCAAACTAGTTTCCATTTTTGGTGCGACGCTGCCGCGTCGGTTGTGACTTTACGAATTGTGGCGGCCGCACGCGGCTTGAAGAGTTGAATGGAGTGTCTTTGAGTCGTGCTGCTTTGCGGCGTGATCTCCGAATAAGCTTGACATCGGCCGCTTCTCCCGCTTGGCCTCCCTCACATCGAGCTCTCGTGCGGCGGGCCTGAATCGTACCAAGCCTCGGCCGGGCGAACGACGCCAGTTTTTCCGCTTCATTGCCCCGGCGCCCCGGTTTTCGATCGATTACAATGGCGCCTGATTCGACGCCAGACTCTCAACTTCAGACTCTCAACCCTTTTCGAGGCGGATATCATGCGAACATTTTCAGCTTCACGAAACTTGATCGGGAGGATCTTTCTGGTGGCATTGCTCGGCGCCGGAGTCGCGGGAGTTTCAACAGGCCAGGCTGCCACCGCTGAAGGCGCGCCGGACGCCAAGGCCGAGGCCAGCAAGCTGTGCGTCTACTTCGGCACATATAGCGGCAAAGAGAGCCAGGGCATTTACACCAGTGATCTTTCGCTGGCCGATGGCAAGCTGAGCGAGCCGCGGCTGGCGGCCGAGGCGGTCAATCCGTCGTTCGTCGCCATTCATCCCAATCGGCGTTTCTTGTACGCCGTGGGCGAAGTCAGCGATCTCGGTGGCAAGCAGGTCGGCGGCGTCACGGCGTTCGCCATCGACCCCAAGTCAGGCGATCTCAAGAAGCTCAACCAGAAATCGTCCGGCGGAGGGGGGCCGTGCCATCTCTCGGTCGACGCGACCGGCAAATGTGTTGTGGTGGCTAACTACGGCGGCGGCAGCGTCGCTTCATTGCCCATTAAACCCGACGGCAGCCTGGGCGAGGCCGCTTCGTTCATTCAGCACAAGGGCTCGAGTGTCGACCCGGCGCGGCAGAAGGAGCCGCACGCCCACAGCGCGAACTTCGACCCGGCGAATCGGTTTGCCATCGTCGCCGACCTGGGGCTCGACAAACTACTGGTCTATCGCGTCGACCCGCAGAAGGCCAAGCTCGCGCCGAACGATCCTCCGTTTGCAACCACTCCGGCCGGCGGCGGGCCGCGCCATCTGGCGTTTCACCCCAACGGCAAGTTCGCGTACGCCAACAACGAGATGACGTCGAGCGTCACCGCGTACAGTTACGACGCCGAGCGTGGCGTGTTCGAGCCGTTGCAAACGCTCTCGACCTTGCCCGCGGATTTCACAAAAGAGAACAGCACGGCCGAAGTTCGCGTCCATCCCAACGGCAAGTTCGCGTACGTCTCGAACCGAGGGTACGATTCGATTGCGAGCTTTGCGATCGATCCGTCGACCGGCCAGCTCACCGCCGCCGGACATCAATCGACCGGAGGGCGCGTGCCGCGCAACTTCAATCTCGACCCCAGCGGCCGGTGGCTGCTGGCCGCCAATCAAGACACGCACAACGTGGTGGTGCTGGCTGTCGACGAAAAGACGGGCCAACTCACGCCGACTGGGAACGAAATCAAAGTCGGCTCGCCGGTTTGTGTGCGGTTTTGGGAACCGGCGAAATAGAAAGCGTGGTTACCACGACGCGGCGAGACAACTACCCTTGCGGCTCGATGCCGAAATCGCGGATCGTGAGTAGCGTGTCGAGCGTGACGCCGCGGGCGGCGAAGGCTTCGCGGCCTCCTTGCAGGCGGTCGACGATCGCGATCACGCGCTTGATTTTCAGGCCGAACTCCAAGGCCCGGTCGATCGCCAGCATCGAAGAGCCGCCGGTGGTGACCACGTCTTCGACGATCACGGCCTCGTCGCCGGCTTGCACCGGGCCTTCGATATATTGATTCGTGCCGTGTCCCTTGGGCTCTTTGCGAACCATGAAGCCCAACAGGGGAATTTCTCGCACGCCGGCCAACGTGACCACGGCGCCGGTGATCGGATCGGCGCCGATCGACATCCCGCCGACGGCCTTGGGCATGTTCGGCGCGAGCAGGTCGAGGATCCCCTCGCCGATCATCCGCGCGCCGGCCGAATCGAGCGTGACCTGCTTGGTGTCGAGATAGAACGTGGCCTTCTTGCCCGAGGCGAGCGTGAAATCACCGAACTTAAGGGCCTTTTGTCGCACGAGCGCAATCAGGGAGGACTTATCGTACACGGCAACTTCCGGGGTTTGCGGATAGCTAGGGATTGCAATTCGATCTTCTTCTAGATCGGCCGAACGAAGATGAATCGCGACGAGCCTGGGCGAAGCATACCACGCGGGCAGGGAGGCTGTCGAAGGGACTTGCGATTGGGTCGGGTCCTAGGGTTGTGTTGCTGAAACTGGCTACTCAATAGGTGCCTTCGGTGGCGGCCCAGGAAGTACGAATCGAACGAAGCCTTTCGTTGATAAATAGCCTATGTAGACCCCGAAGAGTCCGGCGAGAATACTCGTGCGCTTATACGCGTCCGCGAGAATGAAAAAGCTGAAAGCAACGCAAGCCGGAAACAGGATGGCAATGAAATAGTACTCGCGGCGCGTTAGGGTATGTGAGCCAGATCGCTCGAACCTGTACCAGTGGCTTTTCTCGGTATCGCTCATGCCTCGATTCTATCCGGCGCCAGAACCGCTTCAAACCATTCTTTGAAGTTCAAGCTCCGCGATGTCCGCGGAATGGTTGCTCAACGGGTTCTTCTCACTATCTGAAGCTTCGCCGACGGCTGCGGCGAAGCGACTCCTTGAAGTCGGCCCGAGTCCGCGGCGGCTGCTTGCCCCATCGGATCACCATGAATGCGACTACCCCACAGAGCGCAGCCGCCGAAACCGAGATCACGAATTCACGGGCTTGTCCATTACGAGCAATCAAAGGCATGAATAGAACGCCCGGCGCTAGGAGAGAAAGTAAAACTCGACCGTTCCAGCGCGCCACGAATCGAGCGTTCCGCTCTTTGCGTTCCAGATGACTTAGCTGCCACTTATGGAGCCGTACAACCCAGCGGACCCAACGGCGGCGAGACTTTTCGCTCATGCCCCAATTCTATCCGGCGCCAGAACCGCTTCAAACAACTCGTTTCGCCCGCATTATTCATCTTCGCGTCAAGCGTCGACCGCGGGATACCACACTAACCCGCCGCGCCAGCTAGGGTTCTTTGAGCTCTGTGATGAAGTCGATGGTCGTACTCCGCAGGCTGTTTTGGCTCGTGCGGCCACACCGTTCCGGATGGTCGAACCGCTCGCGAGGCCACGTTTACGAAGAGCCCTCGCTCGCGCTTCGGGTTAGTGTTTCTTGTCAGCCAATGAGTAATCCGGGTTGAACGACTAGGGGTGTCCGCGCCAGCAATCATGCAAGCAGTTTCCTGCATCTGACCGCTCATTCCGGGCAATGGAGATCGTGGCGAAGCCGGCTCGCGCGCTTCAAAACGCATCGCAGTGCATTCGGGCGCCGTTCATTGGAAGACTCTGCCTTCGCCAAATCTTGAAACCAACTTCGCGTCGCATGCCTTCCTGTGGAACGCTTAGGAGCCCAAGTCTTACGGCTTCGTTAACCTGCGCCCGATTTCCCTCGCCTGGCGCCCCCCGTCTAACCAAACCTTGGTTTGACTTATCCGCAGTCCGTTATTAGATTGCTCACGGGTGAAGGTACACGCGATTGCGTCTTTTTGGGCAAGGCATTCGCGCGAGTTGATTGATGACTGCGTGGCGAATGAGCCCACGGCGACTTCGAAGCCGCTGCAACCCGGCTTCAGTTTGGTCGTGCGCGCTCGTTCACCGTGCAGTCGCCGGCAGATGTTGAATTGAAACGGCGCCGCCTGGGCGGTGTTCTGTTTTGTTGTGCGCTAGTGTGGTTGCGCACGGCAAAAAAATTCGACATTTTGTCGGTATTCATCGCTCCTGGCGATGCCGTGGCGGGTTGAATCCTTCAGCCCGTTGCGAGGCGGCGGCCAATTTACCAGTCGATGCGTTGCTCAAACTCCGGAACGAGAAGGCGGCGTATGCATCCTAGGCGGTCAAATAGTGCGCGCACTCGCGCCCTGAGCAACTCTCTCTCGCCGCGCGCTTGTGACGTCGAGGTTCTCGAAAGTCGTCGGTTGCTGACGATCGATCTCTCGAC
>DASXPZ010000884.1:0-2730 GCA_036493275.1 Pirellulales bacterium | reverse complement strand
TCTTATAGACCCGTCTGCGCGTATTCCGTTCTGTGAGTCACAAAAATTGAGGTCGGCTTGTAACCAAACCGATTCTACTGAGTATTGCAACTGAGAAGTGCCGCGACCGATTTGCTAACCACACGCCGGTTCATGCGTATTTGAAACGAGACCTAGAACGTGGGCGACTGGTGGCGGCACCAAATACAGTCAAGGGAAACGAAATGGCGAATTTGCAGGAAGCGCTTCGGCAACTCAGAAAAGCACCCGGATTCACCACCACCGCGGTGATCACGCTCGCCTTGGGTATTGGCGCCACGACCGCGATCTTCACCCTCGTTCATCAGGTGATGCTCAAGTCTCTGCCGGTCACCAAGCCCGAAGAACTCTGGCGCGTGGGCAACAAAATTCGCTGCTGCAACTGGGGCGGGTACACGCAGGATAGCGATGGAAATTTTTCGATCTTCTCCTATGAAGCCTACAAGAATTTCCGCGAACACACGCCCGAGTTCGCCGACGTTGCCGCACTCGAAGCCGGCAATGCACCACTCGGTGTCCGCCGCGCAGGATCGCCGGGCCCCGTCGACACGCGCAATGGCGAATACGTCTCCGGCAATTTCTTCCGCACCCTTGGCGCCCATCCCTGGATCGGCCGCTTGATGACCGACGGCGACGATCAGCCCGGCGCACCTCCCGTCGCCGTCCTTAGCTATCACAGCTGGAGCGATAAACACGGCTCCGATCCCTCCGTTGTGGGTGCGAGTTATCAGATCAATGGCCATCTCTTTACCGTGATCGGCGTCGCTCCGCCCGGCTTCTACGGCGCTAAGCTCGACGGCTGGGGCATGCCCGATATCTGGATCCCGGCCAACACCGAACCTCTGCTCGATGGCGAAGCCCAGCGCCTCAAACGCCCCAATGCGAACTGGCTCGACATCGTCGGCCGCGTGCGCCCCGGTGTGAATCCCAAGTCGCTCGAAGCCAAGCTGCGCGTCGAGTTCCATGACTGGCTCGCGAGCCATGTGCCCGACATGGAGCCCGGCGAAAAGCAGACCTGGCGTCAGCAGACCCTGCATCTCATTCCTGGCGGCGCCGGTGTCGCAGCCATGCGCGATCAATACGAGGCTGGATTGAAGCTGCTGCTCATCGCAGCCGGGTGTGTGCTGCTTGTCGCCTGCGGCAATCTTGCCAATCTCATGCTCGCCCGCGGCTTGAAGGAGCGCTCGCAAACGTCTCTGCGCGTGGCTCTCGGCGCGTCGCGCGGTCGTCTGGTCCGCAAAGCGCTCGTTGAATCCACCCTGCTCGCCATCATCGGCGGCATTCTCGGAATCGGAATCGCCTACGGGGGCAGCACACTGATTCTCTATCTCGCGTTCCACAACGGCGGCGGTCCGGCGAATTACGTCCCGGTCGATGCGTCGCCCTCCTGGCCCGTTCTGCTCTTTACGCTCGCGGTCTCGATGCTCACCGGAATACTTTTCGGTATCGCCCCCGCCTGGATGACTTCGCATGTCGATCCCGTCGAAGCTCTGCGCGGCAGCAACCGTTCCGTCCGCGGCGGAGGCTCCATCGCGCAAAAATCCCTGGTGATCGCGCAAGCCGCGATGTCGCTCGTTCTGCTCTCCGCTGCTGCTCTGCTCGGCCAGAGCCTCCGCAACCTCGAGCACCAGAATTTTGGTTTCGAAACGAAGGACCGCTATCTCGTCTCCATCAACCCCACGCTCGGCAACTACAAGCCCGAACAAATGGAGCCATTATTCCGCCGTATCGACGAGCGCCTACTGCGCGTACCCGGAGTGCGCATGGTCGCGCCCGTCCTCTACGCGCCCATGAGCGGCGATAGCTGGAACGAGGGCATTCGTATCGCAGGCCGGCCCGAACCCGGGCCCAAGGAAGAGACCGGCGCCGGCTGGGCCCGAGTCATGCCCGGCTTCTTCGAAACAATCGGCGCAAAAGTCGTGCAGGGCCGCTCCATCGAAGAGCAGGACAACGCCATGACTCGCCCCATCGCCGTCGTGAACGAGGCGTTCGTTCGACGCTTCTTCAAACACCAGAACCCGATCGGCCTGCACTTCGGCATGAACCGGATTCAGTACGCCGGTAAGTTCGAAATCGTCGGCGTTGTGCGCGACATCCGCTACATGACCTGGGCTTACAAGGATCCTGTCCGCCCGATGTTCTGGCTGCCCGAAACGCAAAGCGTCAAATACGACGATCCGCAATTCAACACCTTCGACCTCTTCTCTCACTTCCTTTCAAACATCGTCATCTGGGCGCCCGGCAATCGGCCCGGTATTGAAACCGAGGTGCGCAAAGCGCTCGCCAGCATCGACCCCAACCTGGTGGTCTACAGCGTGGATCCGTACTCCAAAATTCTGGCCGGCGATTTTCAACAGGAGAACATGATCGCTACCCTCACCATGCTCTTCGGTGTGCTCGGCCTCGTTCTCGCCGCCGTGGGCTTGTACGGCGTGATGGCCTACACCGTCGAACAGCGTACGAGCGAGATCGGCGTGCGTATGGCCCTCGGTGCCGATCGCGCTAGCGTGGTCCGCATGGTTCTTCGCGGCGCTTTCTTCCAGATCGGCATCGGACTCGGCTTCGGTATCCCACTCGCCATCGTCGCCGGCCGGCTCATGACGCGTCAACTCTTCGGCGTCTCTCCGTGGGATCCGCGCATGCTCACCATCGCTACATCATTACTGTGCGCCGCCGCGCTCCTGGCATCCTGGATTCCCGCTAGGCGGGCCG
>DASXPZ010000883.1:0-3116 GCA_036493275.1 Pirellulales bacterium | reverse complement strand
ACGCTGGCGCACGGCGTCATTTATTTCAACACCAATCTCGGCGCCGTGGCCGCGCTCTCGGCCGAGGATGGCCGGCCGATCTGGATCGCGCATTACTCGCGGGCCAAAAAAGGGAATCTGAACGATCGAGCCGCCCACTTTTATCGCGATCTGACGCCCTGCGTCTACGATCGCGGCCGCGTGCTGGTGGCGCCCTCGGACTCCGAAAGCCTGTTCGCGCTCGACTCGATGACCGGGCTCCTCCTGTGGGAGACCAACCTGCCGCGCGACGTCGTCCACCTGCTGGGTGTGGCCGACGACACGCTCTGGGCCAGCGGCGAAAAGCTATGGCAAATCAACGTCGCCACGGGCAAAGTAAGATATCCGTGGCCCGAGGGCCCCGATCCCAAGGGGTTGGGACGCGGAGTCATGGCCGGATCGAAGGTTTATTTTCCGACGGCGACAGCGATCCACGTCTTCAATCAGCAGAGCGGACAGGAGGAATCGCGAATCGAACTGGCCGTGCTCGGCCTCTCCGGTGGCAACCTGGTGGCGGCGGGGGAAACCCTATTGATCGCCGGCAGCGAACGCCTGGCCTGGCTCGGCCCCACGCGCCCCGCCGTCGCCAAAGAAAGCAAACGCGCGGAAGAGCCAAACGCCGGAGGCAAACAGGTCCCTTAGCGAGACGTTGAGCACAAACGAGTAACCGAGCACACACCTTAGGCTTTGCCCACCATCGAAAGGCAGACCATGCTGCAAGAAGACGACCTCCAAGCGGTCCACAAGCTGAACACGGCCTATCGGCGACTCACCGAAGAGCTCTCGCGCGTGATCGTCGGCCAGCAGCATGTGATCGAAGAATTGCTGATCGCCATGTTCGCGCGCGGGCATTGCCTGTTGGTCGGCGTCCCCGGCCTGGCCAAGACATTGCTGATCCGCACGCTGGCCGAAACGCTATCGCTCAAGTTTAGCCGCATTCAATTCACGCCAGACCTCATGCCGTCGGACATCACCGGCACCGAAGTCATCCAGGAAGACAAAGCCTCGGGCGTGCGGCAGTTCAAATTTCTACCGGGACCGATCTTCGCCAACATCATCCTGGCCGACGAGATCAATCGGACGCCGCCGAAAACGCAGGCCGCCCTGCTCGAGGCGATGCAGGAGCATCAGGTGACCGTCGGCGGCGCGCGGCACAGCCTGGGCGCCCCTTTTTTTGTGCTGGCGACGCAAAACCCGATCGAACAGGAAGGAACGTATCCGCTGCCGGAGGCGCAGCTCGATCGCTTCATGTTCAATACCTATGTGGACTATCCGGACGAAGACGAAGAGCTGGAGATCGTGCGGCGCACGACGGCCGACGTCACGCCGACGCTCTCGCCGACGTTGAACGGCGAAGAGATTCTGTCGCTGCAAGAGATCGTCCGCAAAATTCCGGTGGCGGATCATGTGGCCCGCTACGCCTTGCGATTCACCCGGCTAACGCGGCGCGGCAAAGGCCCGGTTCCGCAGTTCGTCAAAGACTACGTCAGTTGGGGCGCGGGGCCGCGAGCCAGCCAGTACCTGGTGCTGGGCGCCAAGGCCCGCGCCGTGCTCAATGGCCGCTATCACGCGGATTGCGCGGATATCCGCGCCGTGGCGGCGCCGGTGCTGCGACATCGGATCATGACCAACTTCAACGCCGAGGCCGAAGGGATCAAGCCGGACGACATTGTTCGCAAACTGATCGAAACTGTCCCTGAGACTGACCTGGAGACCGCCGCCAGTGGACGAGCAGCAGAAGTATTCCGATCCGCAGACGCTCGTTAGGCTGCAAGGCCTGGAGCTGCGCGCGCGGAGCATCGTCGAGGGATACGTGGCCGGTATGCACCGCAGCCCGTACCATGGCTTCTCCGTCGAATTTGCCGAGCACCGCGAGTACGTTCCGGGCGATGACCTGCGCCACGTCGACTGGAAAGTCTTCGGCAAGACCGACAAGGTCTACCTGAAGCAGTACGAGGAAGAAACCAACCTCGTCTGCTACCTGTTGCTCGACACCAGCGAAAGCATGCGCTATCAGAGCGAAGGGACGGCGCTCTCGAAGCTGGAATACGCGCAGTGCGCCGCCGCCGCGCTCGCCTATCTGACGTTGCAACAGCAGGACAGCGTCGGGCTGGTTACCTTCGATCACGAAGTCCGCGCACTGTTGCGGCCGAGCGGAAATCCGTCGCACTGGAAACAACTGCTGCGACTGATGGAAGATTCTCGCCCGGAGCGAAAGACCGCCACCGGGCCGATCTTTCACGACCTGGCCGAGCGCCTGAAGAAGCGCGGCATCGTCGCCATCTTCAGCGACTTGTTCGACGACGTGCCGGCGATGCTGGCTGGTTTGAAGCACTTTCGCCACCGCCGGCACGAGGTGGTGCTGTTTCACGTACTCGACCCGGCCGAGCTCGATTTTCCTTTCGAGCAGACCACTCTGTTCAAAGGCCTGGAGCAACTGCCGGAAGTCCTCAGCGACCCTCGAGCGCTGCGCAAGGCGTACCTCGAAGAATTCGGCGCGTTCGTCAAGCAGGTGCAGATCGGCTGCCGCGAACAACGGATTGATTACGTGCAACTTCGCACCGATCAGTCAGTCGGCCTGGCCCTGGCAAGTTATTTGTCGCTGCGCATGACGCGCGCCACGTGATGGTTGCTCCCGTTTTTTTAGCTACACGCTTGGCGACGATGGAAACTAAGATCGAACTAGAAGTGCCGACCGTACGCGTGAAATGATATCTTCCCCCCCCATTCTGCTCGCTCTGTGGATGCACCCCGCCATGCTGGCGTGGCTGGCGGCCGCCGCTGCGCCGCTGGTGATTCATCTGCTGAGCCGTAGGCGGTACCGCGAGACCTCGTGGGCGGCGATGCAATACCTGATCGCGGCGATGCGCAAAAACCAGCGACGCATCCGCGTCGAGCATTGGTTGCTGCTGTTGGTCCGCACAGCCATTATCGTGGCCGTGGTTATGGCCGTGGCCGAGCCTCTTTTGCAGCAAACCGGACTGATTGCCCGTACCGGAATGCCGACCCACAAGCTGCTGGTGGTCGACGGTTCGTATTCTATGGCATTCAAGCCAACCGATCGCAGCCGCTTCGAGCGGGCGAAGCAACTGGCCGAA